>DATIZW010000050.1:0-7107 GCA_035516875.1 Steroidobacteraceae bacterium | reverse complement strand
TCGAGTTTACCCGCTCGGCGCAAGGCGCGTATGGTAGCCACCTGCGCATGCCAGGTACGCCTCCGATGACTCAGCAGAAGGCGAGCGTCTGCCCGCTCGACTGTCCCGATACCTGCAGTCTCACGGTGACTGTCGCCGATGATCGTCTGCTCGCGGTGCGCGGCAGCAAGGCCAACCCCATCACTCACGGTGCGATCTGCACCAAGGTAGCCCAGGGCTACCCGGAGTTCGTTCACGGCCCGAACCGCGTGCGCTATCCGCTGAAGCGCAGCGGCAAAAAGGGAACGGGTGAGTTCACCCGCACGTCCTGGGAGGAGGCGCTCGACCTCGTTCATGCGCGCGTCTCGGCCCTGATCGAGCGTCACGGTGCGCAGGCCGTGTTGCCCCTCAACTACGCCGGACCGCACGGGATGCTGGCGGATGACTCGATGTCATTGCGCTTCTTTCATCGGCTCGGCGCGTCGCTCCTGTTGCGCAATCCGCTCTGCGGCGGAATTCGCAGCACCGCCTACGCGGCGACCTTCGGGGCGACTCCGGGTACGCCGCTGCAGCAGGTGAGTCTTGCGCAGCTCATCATCGTCTGGGGCAACAACGCGAGCGTCTGCAACCTGCACCTCATGCGGCAGATCAACGCGGCCAAGCGGCACGGCGCGCGGCTGGTGGTGATCGATCCACGCCGCACCCGCGTGGCCGAACAGGCACAGCTGCACCTCGCCGTTCGCCCTGGCACCGACGTGGTGCTGGCGTGGGCACTCGCCGTGGAGCTCGAACGACGCGGCGGTCTCGATCGTGCCTTCATCGACCGTAACGTGCTCGGCTTCGACGCGTTCATGCAGGCGGCGCGCGCCTTCCCAGCCGAACGGGCGGCGCCGATCTGCGGGGTCGAGGTCGATGACATCCGCACCCTGGCGCACTGGTACCAGGAATCCTCGCCCGCGGTCATCGCCTGGGGGAACGGGCTCGAGCGCAACCAGAACGGCGGCGCGGGGTTGCGCGCCATCGCCGCACTGCCGGCACTCGCCGGCAAATTCGGCGTAGTGGGGGGAGGGCTGGTCGGTGGTGCAGGGCATGCTTTCCCGAAGACCCCTGACCGGCTGACGCGGCCCGATTTCGTTCCGCCGGGTACGCGGACCCTCAACATCCTGGACGTGGCGCCGTTGATCCTCGACGACACGCTCGACCCGCCCATCAAGGCGCTGTTCATCTACAACCACAACCCGCTCATCGTGCACCCCGACCAGAATCGGATGAGACGGGCGCTGTCGCGCGAGGATCTCTTTACGGTCGGCATCGAGATCGCCATGACCGACAGCATGACTTTTGCAGACGTGATCCTGCCGGCCTGCACTCACTTCGAGTATCCCGATCTCTACGCCGCCTACGGGCAGCAGTATCTGCAGCGCGCCGAGGCCGTGATCGCGCCGGTCGGTGAGAGTCTGCCCAACACGGAGATCTTCCGGCGCCTCGCCGCGAGGTTCGGCTTCACCGACGCGGCCTTCACCGCGAGCGACGCCGAGCTCATGGAGCAAGCGGTGAATCCGGCTGATCCGCGCATGCAGGGTGAGCAACCGAGCCGCCTCCCCACCGACCGGGCGCTCAAGATGGAGTTCGACGGCCAGGAGCCGATTCTTTGCGATACCGTCTGGCCGCGCACCCCGAGCGGCAAGATCGAGCTTTTGTCCGCATCGCTCGGTGAGCGCTACGGGGCTGCGCTCCCCGGCTTCCGTCCGCTCATCTCCCGCTACCCGCTCACGCTGATCACGCCGGCCTCGGACAAGCGCATCACCTCGACGTTCGGTGGCCTGGCGGCAAGCGATGACACGCCGCTGCTCGAGATGCACCCGGACGATGCGGCGAGCCGCGGGCTAAAGGACGGCGGGCGAGTGAGGGTGTGGAACGATTCCGGGGAGGTGTTCCTGCCGCTGCGCGTCACTGCCAGCGTGCGTCCGGGCGTCGTGTGCTCCGAGAAGGGTGCGTGGCTGCGCACGAGCAGTAACGGGCAGACGGTCTCGGCGCTCGCCCCCACGCACAAGGCCGACATCGCCGACGGCGCCTGCTTCAACGATGCGCGGGTCGAAGTCGCGGCCCGCAGCGATCCACGACCCGCTCGCTGATCACACGAGCGGTGCGCCGAAGAAGCGCCCGTGAAAGACAATGACCAACGCGTACGCGATCAGCGCGACGAGCGGGCGTACCAGGCCGATCTCCCTGACCGCCGCCGCCATGCTGTTGCGGCCACTCACGATCGCCGCGAAGGGGAGGCTCGAGGTCTTTTGCGCAAAAGTCTCCCACGCCGTGCCGAGCGTGCGATGCCGCTTGGCATCGATGGAAGCCGTGCCGCCGACTGCGAGCAACAGCAGGGAGCCGAAGAAAACGAGCGAAGCCAGATCGCCATTCGCTGCGACGTGCACGAGCCCCCAGAGCGCCACGCCCCAGAGGAAGGGGTGGCGTGTCACGCGCACGATACCCCGTACGGTCGCGGTGCCCTGCGTGAGCCTCACCTCCGCCCCCACCTGTGTGGGGCTCGGGGTCGCGAGGCCGATGACGATGAGGAGGAATGCGAGGCACATCAGTATGAAAGCTACCGGGCGGAGCCCCGGCAGCGGACCCCAGAGCGGTATCTCTGGCGCACGGCGGTAGGCGTAGATCATCCAGCCGAGCCCCACCAGCGAGGTGACAGCGAATAAACCTCGATACGGGCCCTCGCCGAGCCGCGCGACCAGCGCATCGCGCCAACGCGTTCCGGAAACGGCGAAATGGATGAACAGGAAGAAAACGCTGGCCGCGATGAGGTTAGGCATGGATACGACACCGGGAACGCCGCAAACATTGTACCCTCCCGCGCGAGCGGTGCGGCTCTGGTGAGGCTGAAGCATGTCCGGCAAGTCGACACTGGCCTTCGATCCGGCCATCAGGTCCTACTACGATCGCTCGCCCGAGGAGTCGCGGTTGGAGAGTGGTGCGTTCCGCCTCGAGCAGCTGCGCACCCGGGAGCTCATCCTGAGGCACGCGCCGCCGCCACCGGTGCCGGTGCTCGATGTCGGCGGTGCGGCCGGGGCGTACGCCTTCTGGCTGGCCGAGGCCGGCTACGAAGTGCGACTCGTCGATGCGGTGCCGCGCCTCATCGAGGTCGCGCGTGCGCGCAACCTGCAGGCTACCCACCCCCTGGGGGCGTGCGCCGTGGGCGATGCGCGCGCACTCAGCGCGGCGAGTGGGTCCGTGCAGATGGTGTTGCTGCTCGGTCCGCTCTATCACCTCCTGAATCCGGTTGACCGCGGCGCGGCGCTCCGCGAGGCCGCCCGTGTACTGCGGCCCGGTGGAGTGCTCCTCGCCGCGGGGATTTCGCGCTACGCGTCGGCACTCGAGGGTCTCTCGCGCGAGCTCCTGGTCGACGATGACTTCGCCGGCATCGTCGCGCGCGATCTCGCCGACGGACAACACCGCAATCCCACCGCGCGGCTCGACTACTTCACCAGCGCCTACTTCCATCGGCCGCAGGACCTGCGCCGCGAGGTATCGGAGGCTGGATTCGAGGTGGAGGCTCTCTATGGCATCGAGGGGCCGGGGTGGATCCTGCCCGATCTCGAGGAGCGCTTGGACGATCCGGAGCGGCGGGACATGTTGCTCAGCGTCGCGCGCTCGCTCGAGTCCGAGGAGGCGATGCTCGGCAGCAGCGCTCACCTTCTGGTCGTAGGACGCAAGCGCTGAAGTCTGCGCGCAAGCAAGCACGGCTCAGCGACTCTTCTTCAGATCTCAATCAGTACGATCGCATCCTGCTGATCCTGAAGTTGCGCAACGCTTGGCGCCAGGCTGCGGGCTCCTGTACCTTACCTTGGCCGATGAGCCCGCCAACAACAAGTGTGGACGGGGGCTTGCAGCCGCTCGCCGCATGGGCTGCACCGGTCCGCCGACCCTGGGTTTGCCGGTCGCTTCCCGGCGCCGCACTGATCCTTCTCGTTCTGCTGACTCCGTGCGCCGGTGCGCAGGCTCCCGCGCGCATCGAGAGCCTGGTCAACGCCGGAACTCTCGATGGCATGCGCTCGCGGGACTTTCGCGCCTACCAAGAGAGCGTTCGCGAGTTCTACGCGCCGAGCGGGTATGCCCCCGCGTGGGTTCAGGGCACGACACCCTCGGCGCAGGCGCTGTCGATGATCCAGCTTCTTGAGGAGGCGTGGAAGAAGGGGCTGGATCCTGAAGATTACGATGGCGGGCGCTGGCAGGCACGGCGCGAGGCGCTCGCGCAAGCCAACGCGGACGTTGCCGCCTTCGACGTTGCGCTCACGGTCTGTGCGATGCGCTACGTCGCGGATCTGCGCATTGGGCGCGTGAATCCACGCCACGTCGGTTTCGACCTGACCGTCGAGCAGAAGAAATACGACCTCGCACAATTCGTGCGCAGCCGGCTGCTGGGCGCTTCGGACCTATCCGCCGTCGTCGAGAGCATCGAGCCGCCGTTTCCCGGCTACCGGCGCATGGAGCTCGCACTCGCGCGCTACGTGGAGCTCGCCCGGCAGGACGACGGCGAGAAGCTCCCGGTGCCCGCGAAAGCGATCGATCCCGGCCAGCCGTACGCAGGGCTCGCCCGAATGACGCGACTGTTGCGGCTCGTCGGGGATCTTCCCGCCGAAGACGCCGCCACGACGCCCCCTGAGGTCTACGCCGGGGATCTCGTCGCGGGCGTGAAGCGCTTCCAGCGCCGTCACGGACTCGCCGACGACGGGCGACTCGGCGCGGCCACCGTCAAAGCAATGAACGTCCCGCTCGGCGAGCGCGTGCGCGAGCTGCAGCTCGCGCTCGAACGCTGGCGCTGGCTCCCGAGCGAGTTCGTCGCGCCGCCGATCGTGGTCAACATCCCCGACTTCCACCTGCGCACGCTCGATGCGGGCAATCACGTAGTGATGGATATGCGCGTCGTCGTCGGCAAGGCGATGACCACGGAGACTCCGGTGTTTTCGCGCGACATGACGTACGTCGTATTCCGCCCCTACTGGGTGGTGCCGCCGGGGATCATGCGGCGCACGATCCTTCCCGCAATCGAGCGGGATCGAAGCTACCTTGCCGACAATCGCTACGAGGTCACCACTTCAGGCGGTACCGTGGTCACCTCGGGGGTGATCTCCGATGAGGTGCTGGCGCAGCTCAAGGCCGGCAAGCTCATGGTGCGCCAGAAACCGGGCCCGAAGAACGCCCTGGGGCTGGTGAAGCTCATGTTCCCCAACGAGCACGCCGTGTATCTGCACAGTACGCCGTCGACCGAGCTCTTTTCCCGCAGCCGCCGCGATTTCAGCTCGGGATGCATCCGCGTGGAGAAGCCGGCCGAGCTCACTGCCTGGGTGCTGCGGAACAACCCCGGCTGGCCGCTCGCACGGGTCGAGCAGGCCATGCAGTCGGGCCGCGACAACGTCACGGTGACCCTCGCGCAGCGGATTCCCGTCTTCATCGTGTATGGAACGGCGATCGCCCATCCTGACGGTGAGGTTCATTTTTACCCCGATCTCTACGGCCATGACCGCAGGCTGGCCGAGGCGCTCGCCAGGGCTCACTCACCCTCCGAGACGGCGGTGAGCGGCGCTGGCGCGATCATGAGGTCCGCGAATCACCCCGGGGCATGAGCGTGGCAGCCAAAGTCGCAATCGTCACCGGCGCCGGCAGCGGCATCGGCCGCGAGGTGGCGCGCGCACTCTTGCGCGACGGGTACGCCGTCGTGCTCGCCGGGCGCCGGCGCGAGGCGCTCGCGGCGACGGCCGCACAGGGAGGCGCTGATCGAGCGCGGGCACTGGTGGTTCCGACCGACGTCAGGAATCCCGCTTCGGTGAAGGCACTGTTCGCACGCACGAAGCGGACGTTCGGGCGGC
The DNA here is from genome assembly GCA_035516875.1 of Steroidobacteraceae bacterium. Lineage (GTDB taxonomy): Bacteria > Pseudomonadota > Gammaproteobacteria > Steroidobacterales > Steroidobacteraceae > 13-2-20CM-66-19. Next base: position 1,252 of record DATIZW010000050.1, on the reverse strand, counting down.
TCGACGTTCTCTTCAACAACGCCGGCGTCTTCGGGCCTGCCGTGGCGCTCGAGCAAGTGACGCCGCGGCAATGGCAGGAAGTCGTCGACATCAACCTGACCGGGGCGTTCCTCTGTACCCAGGAGGCGTTTCGCCTCATGAAGGCCCAGCGGCCGCGGGGCGGGCGGATCATCAATAATGGCTCGATCTCCGCCTACAGCCCGCGACCGGACTCCGCACCTTACACCGCGACCAAGCACGCCATTCTCGGCCTCACCAAGGCGACGTCGCTCGACGGTCGCAACTACGACATCGCCTGTGGGCAGATCGACATCGGCAATGCCGCTACGGCGATGACGCGCACGATGAAGAAAGGCGTGCCGCAGGCCGATGGCTCGAGCAAGGTCGAGCCGACGTTCGACGTCGAGCGGGTCGCCGAGGCCGTAGTCTTCATGGCCAACCAGCCGCTCGACACCAACGTGCAGTTCCTGACGGTGATGGCAACGAAGATGCCCTTCATCGGGCGCGGCTAGGCTTTGAGGCTCGCTGGCGCTCGTGCACGAGCCGACTGCTGGCGCTTGAGCGTGGCACTCTCCTTCACGGGCACGCTCTCCGGTCCGGGAAAGGCCGCGGCCATCTCGCGCAGCCACTCGAGGAGCTGGCGCACCTTCGGCAGCGCGAGGTAGCTCTCCGGGCAGACGAAATAGTAGGAGCGCGGGCAGGGCAGGACCTGCTCGCTCGCGCGCACCAGACGCCCGTTGCCGAGATCCTGCGCGGCGAGTGCCCAGCGGGTGAGTGCGAGCCCCTGGCCCTGCTCGGCCGCCGCGAGCACCGTGAGCGAATCGTCGAACGCCGCGCCACGCTCGCGCCACTCGACCTCGATGCCGGGGCGGCGCCAGAGACTCCACGACTCATCGGATGAGCGCAGCAACGGGTAGCGCTTGAGATCCGCGGGCGTGCGCACCACGCCGTGACGGGCCAAGAGCTCGGGGCTGCACACCGGCAGGAACCACTCGTCGAGCAGTTTTTCGTTGTAGAGCCCTGGCGTCGGCGCGCCGCTCATGCGCAGCGCCGCGTGAAAGTTACCTTCGGCGAAGTCGACCGGAATGGTCGAGGTGTGAATGCTCAGCTCGATGTGCGGGTGGCGACTGTAGAACTGCGGCAGCCGCGGCAGCAGCCACTTCTGCAGGAACGAGGCGATGGTGCTGATATTGAGCACGCCCTCGCTGCGGTGCTGACGCAGCTGCTGCATCGCCTGCTGCAGCTCGGCGAG
>DATIZW010000049.1:0-7263 GCA_035516875.1 Steroidobacteraceae bacterium | reverse complement strand
CTTCGAGGTGTCGGGAGCGCTCGGCGCGGAGGTGTGCTGCAGCGCCGGACACTGCTTGATCTTCTCCATCGCCGCCTGGGCCTGCTGCTCGGCGGCCGCCCGCTCCGCCGCCGTAAGGAAGGCCGTCTCACGGTATTCCTTTTTCTTCGGTTCCAATGTCCATTCGACGCCCCGATCCAGGCGGATGATGGTCCCGCCCTGCGCGTTGCCACATACCATCGACATGAAGCCCTCGCAGTGCAGATCGCTGTCACTGCGCTGCTTGTCCGCGGTGGTGAGCTCGGTGCTCTTTCCATGTGCCTTGATGAACGCGAGATCGAAGCTGGTCTGCTGTTCGACCGTGACGTCCGCACCGGCTACGGAGGCCGTGAGGAGCGCGGCAGGTCCGAGCAGACGGGCGCGGCTGAGTGGGTGGTGGACTTTCATATTCTTTGTTCTCTTCATGGGTTCTCCCTGGCCGGAGGCTCCGTGCCCGGGGATCGGGTGGTCTGCGCGTGCGGCGCGGCTACCCGCCCCGGCTGCCCGAGGCGGCCCGCACACAGTCTATTCCGTCGGCGCCTTTCTGGGGAGTCGTGCTCCGCCGCCGCTTGCGAGCGTCATAGGCGCAAGCGCAACATGCCGCGCGCGATACCGTGCCACTTCGCGCTGCGGTGAGGAAACGAGGCTATGTGCGACGATCACTCGCTGGATGACATGATCGAATACCGGTTGCGCTCGGCGAGCGTCTCGAGACGCACTTTCGGGGCAATGACGATCGTCGCGGGACTCCTCTCGGCGCTGCGGCCCGTGGCGCGAGCCGCCGAGATGCAGGAGGCGGAAGTCGACATAAAAACCCCGGACGGCACGGCGGATGCGTACTTCGTGCATCCCGCGGGCGGCGCCTCTCCGGGTGTGCTCGTGTGGCCGGATGTGTTCGGGCTGCGTCCCGCCTTCCGCCAGATGGGCCGGCGACTTGCACAGTCGGGGTACGCGGTGCTCGTCGTAAATCCGTTTTATCGCACCCACCGGGCGCCGACCGCCCCCGAGCACCCGGACTTCAACGATCCCGCAACCCGCTCGGCACTGATGACGCTGATGGGCTCGCTGACGCCAACGACTGTGATGACCGACGCAACGGCATTCGTGAGCTGGATCGACGCCCAGCCGGCGGTGGACCGCAAGCGCAAGATGGCAACGACCGGCTACTGCATGGGCGGCCCTTTCACCATGCGCACCGCCGCGGCCTTCCCCGACCGTGTCGGCGCCGGCGCCTCCTTCCACGGCGGTCATCTGGTAACCGACGCACCCGACAGCCCGCACCTGCTCATCCCGAAGATGAAGGCGCACTATCTCTTCGCGATCGCGGAGAACGACGACCAGCGTGAGCCCGAGACAAAGAGCGTGCTCCGCGCCGCATTCGCCAGGGCGCACCTTCCGGCCGAAATCGAGGTGTACACGGGCACGATGCACGGATGGTGCCCGCCGGACTCCCAGGTCTACAACCATGACCAGGCCGAGAAGGCCTGGAGCCGGATGCTGGTGCTCTTCAAGGGCGCGCTCGCGTAGGCGCCCGTCACAGACGCAGATCGCTCAGCCCCGGATGATCCTTGGGCCGCGGTCCGGGCGCCGCCCAGTGGAACTGGCGCTCGGCCTCGGTGATGGGGAGGTCGTTGATCGAGGCGATGCGCCGGCGCATCAGTCCGCTCGCGTCGAATTCCCAGTTCTCATTCCCGTACGAGCGGAACCAGTGCCCCGAGTCGTCGTGCCACTCGTATGCAAAGCGCACGGCGATGCGGTTCTCACCGAATGCCCAGATCTCCTTGATGAGGCGATAGTCGAGCTCGCGGCTCCACTTGCGGCGCAGAAACTCCTGAATGGCGGCGCGCCCCTGGAAGAACTCCGCGCGGTTGCGCCACTGGGAGTCCTCGGTGTAGGCGAGCGCCACGCGCGGCGGATCGCGGCTGTTCCAGGCGTCCTCGGCGGCTCTCACCTTGGCGGTGGCGCTGGCGAGTGTGAACGGTGGCTTCGGCGGCGGTGCAGTGCCGCCGGCAGATCCCGGTGAAGCGTCGGTCATGATACAGCTCCCGTCGTGTGGCCGCTTAGCCGCAGGGCGCTCACCGCCGCTGCGGTCACGGCGAGCAGCGCCGCGACAAACAGCGCCAGGTGCGACCCGCCAACGCCGTAGGCGCGAAACAGTATGGCAACTCCCGCCGCGCCGAGCGTTTGTCCGAGAAGGCGCGCGACGCCGAGCATACCGCCGGCGGCCCCACTGCGCGCGCGCGGCGCGGACGCCAGGATGGCGCGGTTGTTCGGCGCCTGAAAGAAGCCGAACCCCAGGCCGCAGAGCGCCATCCGCCAGACGAAGCCCCCGGCGCCGCCGCCCGGATAAAGCGCCAGCAGTAGCAGGCCGAGCGCGAGCGCGAGCAATCCCAGCCCACACAGCGTGCCGGCGTTGTAGCGGTCGGCGAGTCTCCCGGCCACCGGCGCCGCGGCGGCGAGCGCCAGCGCCCAGGGGGTCATCAAGAGGCCCGTTTCCACCGCGCTGTGTCCGAGACGCTGCAGCTCGAAGGGCAGCGCGACGAGCGCGGCCGCTTGTGCCGTGAAGGAGAAAGTAGAAGTCGCGAGTGACAATGAGAACACCCGCAGGCGCAGCAGGTCGAACGGCACGATCGGTGCGGCGCGCGGCCGCTCGTGTCGAGCCAGCAGCCATCCCAGAGCGCAGCCGCTGCCGATTTCACCGAGCGCCAGCGGCGTCGCCGCGTGATGCGCGAGTGATTGCAGGCCGCTGAGCAGCAGCCCGAGCGCTCCGGCATAGAGCGTGGCGCCTGCGAGGTTGAGCTGCCGATGCGCGCGCTCGCTCTCCGGCAGCGCGAAGAGGGCAACGACGAGCGTGAGGATGCCGAGCGGCACGTTGATACCGAACAGCCAGCGCCAGTGCGCAACCGCGAGCACCGCCGAGGCGATGGTCGGCCCCAAGGCTGCCGAGGTGGCGACCACGAAGGCGTTGATGGCTACGGCGCGGCCGAGGTACCGGTGCGGGTAGGTGTGGCGCACCAGTGCGCCGCTCACGCTCATGATTCCGGCCGCCCCGAGTCCCTGCAGGACGCGCGCCAGGCTGAGCGACAGCAGGTCGGACGCGAAGGCGCAGGCGAGCGAACCGAGCGTGAATACGACGAGTCCGGTTTGCGACACGCGCCGATAGCCGACGATCTCGCCAAGCGATGCGAGCGGCAGCAACAGCATGAGAATCGCGAGCTGATACGCATTTATGACCCAGATCGACGCCGCAGACGTCGCGTGGAAGTCGCGTGCGATGGTGGGCAGCGCCACGTTGACGATCGTGCTGTCGAGCACCGTCATGGAGATGGCGAGCGCGATGGCAGCGACCGCCCAGTGGCGCCGTGGCACGGGCAGTCCGTCAGGGTGCGCAGCGGGGGTGGGCATCCGCGGCCCATCATATAGAGGAGCGCGCGCACGTGTCATAACACGGAGCCCTGCGGCCCTGAACCCCCGGTGGCGCCCCCGCGCGCATGCGGCTGTGAACGGCGTCACGTTTCCCGCGGGAACCGCTCCGCAGGGCGGCGGTTACAATGCCATCGAGCGACCGCTTGAATCAGCGAACAACAACGGCATATTCATGGAAGTGAACGGGCGGACGTCCGCGACGGCCGTTGCCGATCGGGCAGAGCGCCGGCGCGACGAGCGCCGCAAGAGCGTGCTGCGGGCCCTCTTTCATGGGAGCTTCAGGCCTCGCCGTCGTGGCCCGCGCCGCGCCGGTGAGAGTGCCGTGAGCGCGGTTGACTGGCATCACCCACAGTGGCTCGCCATCGCGGTGCTGATCGTGACGTTCTCCTGCAGCGATGCGTTCCTTACGCTCATGCTTCTCGAGCAGGGCGCCTACGAGGTGAATCCCCTGATGGCCCCGCTGCTCCTGCAGGGCTCGGGCGTGGCGTTTGCGGTCGTGAAGATCGGCCTCACCGCGAGCGGCGTCGTACTGCTGACACAATTGGCGCGTATCAGGGCTTTCGGGCGTGTCCCGGTCGGCTTCGTGCTCTACACGGTGCTGGCGCTCTATGGGGCGCTGATCGTGTACGAATTCCGCCTGCTGAACGGCCCGTGAAGCCACCGCCGGGGCCCTTATCCGCCCCGCGGGCTGTTTTCCGCTAAACTACTGGCCTGCCGGCCTTTTCCCGCATGCTCGAACCAACACCCCTCTACGGCGGCAACGCCGAGTACCTCGACGCCCTCTACGAGCAGTATCTGCGCGACCCCGCGAGCGTAGAGGAGCGCTGGCGCAGTTACTTCGCGCAGCTCGCGGCAGGCGCCACCGAGCGTGCGCACGGCCCTATCCGCACCGCCATCGCGCAGCGCGCCTCGGCCGCCGGCGTGACGGCCGCTGCTGGAGGATCCGCTGCGAACGCCAAGCAGGCGGCGGTGTCGCGACTGATCCAAGTGTGGACCAACCGGGGGCATCTGCTGGCCACCATCGACCCGCTCGCGCTGATGCCGCGCCCGCGACCGCGCGTGCTCGACCTCGACTACTTCGGACTCGCGCCATCCGACCTCGATACGGAGTTCTACACCGGCAGCCGCATCGATGCGGTGCCGAAGCGGCTGAAGCTCCGCGACATCCTCGCGCAGCTGCAATTCATCTACGCCGGCAACGTGGGCGCAGAGTTCGCGCACATGTCGGAGTCGGAGGAGCGGCTGTGGCTGCAGGATGAATTCCAGGAGGGACGGCTGCGTCACCGCTTCAGCCCCGACGAGCAGCGCAACATTCTCTGGCAGCTGACCGCCGCCGAGGGTCTCGAGCGCTACCTGCACACGCGCTACGTCGGGCAGAAGCGCTTCTCGCTCGAAGGCGGCGAGGCGCTCATTCCGCTGCTCGACGACCTCATCCAGCGTGCCGGCGGCGTTGGCATCGAGGAGGTCGTCATCGGCATGGCGCACCGCGGACGCCTCAACGTCCTGGTGAACCTCCTCGGCAAGTCTCCGGCGGAGCTGTTCTCGGAGTTCGAAGGGGCCTACGACCCGCTGCGACTCAAGGGGTCCGGGGACGTGAAGTATCACAAGGGCTTCTCCGCGGACCTGCGCACCGGTGATCACAATGTGCACGCGGTGCTCGCGTTCAACCCCTCGCATCTCGAGGTCGTCGATCCCGTGGTCGAGGGTTCGGTGCGTGCCCGCCAGGAGCGGCGCGGGGATGAGCGCGCGCAACGCGTCCTGCCGTTCCTGATCCACGGCGACGCCGCATTTGCCGGACAGGGCGTGGTGATGGAGACGCTGCAGCTCAGCCAGGCACGCGGCTTCTCCACCGGCGGCACGCTGCACGTCATCATCAACAATCAGGTCGGCTTCACCACCTCCGTGACCGCCGACGCGCGCTCGACCATGTACGCGAGCGACGTGGCGAAGATGCTCGAGGTGCCGATCTTCCACGTGAACGCCGACGACGCCGAAGCGGTGGTGTTCGTGACGCGTCTCGCGCTGAAGTACCGCATGCGCTTCCGCAAGGACGTGGTGATCGACCTCGTATGCTATCGCCGCCACGGCCATAACGAGGCTGACGAGCCCGCCGCCACGCAGCCGGAAATGTACCAGGTCATCCGCCAGCATCCGACCGCTCGACAGCTGTACGCCGGGCAGCTGATCGCCGCCGGCGTGCTTACCGAGGCGGACGCGCAGGCGATGCTCGAGCAATACCGCAACGGACTCGACGAAGCTCGCCCGCAGGCGCGCGCCTCGCTCGGCTTGATCGGCAACAAATACACGGTCGACTGGAGCGCGTATGCGCAGGCCGACTGGACCGAGCGCGTGCCGACCGGCGTCCAGCTGCCGCGGCTGCGCGCTCTCGGCGAGCGCGTCACCGCGGTACCGGAAGGCTTCACACTGCATCCGCGCGTTGCGCAGCTCATGGCCAACCGCAGGAAGATGGTGCAGGGCCTGCAGCCGCTCGATTGGGGGTGTGCCGAGACGTTGGCGTACGCCTCGCTCCTCGAGGACGGCTTTGGCGTGCGCCTGAGCGGACAGGACACCGGCCGCGGCACGTTCTTTCATCGTCACGCGGTGCTGCATGATCAGAAAAACGGCGCCACCTGGGTCCCGCTGCAGCACGTGGCCAACCCGCAGCCGCGCGTGCAGGTGATCGACTCGGTGCTCTCGGAAGAGGCGGTCATGGGCTTCGAGTACGGCTACGCCACCACCGAGCCGAACTCGCTCGTGGTCTGGGAAGCGCAATACGGTGACTTCGCCAACGGCGCGCAGGTGATCATCGACCAGTTCATCAGCTCGGGCGAGGCCAAGTGGGAACGCTTCTGCGGCCTGGCGCTGCTGCTGCCGCACGGCTACGAGGGGGCGGGACCCGAGCATTCCTCGGCGCGGCTCGAGCGCTTCCTGCAGCTGTGCGCGGAGAACAACATGCTGGTGTGCGTACCTTCGACACCCGCGCAGATGTTCCACATGCTGCGGCGGCAGATGCACCAGTCGTTCCGCAAGCCGCTGATCGTCATGACGCCGAAGAGCCTGCTGCGGCACGAGCTGTCGGTCTCCGCGCTCGAGGACCTCACGCGCGGAGGCTTCGCACGCGTGATCGGCGAGATCGACCAGCTGCCGGCGGACGAGGTGCGCCGCGTGGTGTTCTGCAGCGGCAAGGTCTACTTCGACCTGCTCAGGACGCGCCGCAAGGAGGGGCTGCGTGATGTCGCGGTGGTGCGCATCGAGCAGCTCTATCCCTTCCCGAGTGATGAGTACCAGGGGATTCTCAACCGCTACGCCAACGCGCGCGAGGTCGTGTGGTGCCAGGAGGAGCCGCAGAATCAGGGCGCCTGGTACCAGATCCGTCATCGTCTCGAGGGACTCGCGATGGGTCGCCGCCCGGTGCTGTATGCCGGTCGGGCACCGGCCGCGGCGCCGGCCACCGGCATCGCGAAGATTCACGAGATCGAGCAGCAGACGCTGGTGGCTGCCGCGCTCCATTCAATCAGCACCGAGGAGTCTCCGCGCGACACGGTGCGCCTCAAGGCGCTCGTCCCCGGTGCGGCCGCAGGGGCCGCACCCGTTGCGCCACCCCCGGCGGCCACGCCGGCCCCGCTGAGAAAGCGCTCATGAGCACCGAGATCCGCGTCCCCCAGCTGCCGGAGTCCATTGCGGATGCGACGCTCGTGACGTGGCACAAGCGTCCCGGCGATGCGATCCGCCGCGACGAGAATCTCGCCGATCTCGAGACCGACAAGGTGGTGCTCGAAGTCCCGGCCCCGGCCAACGGCGTCGTGAGTCAGATCCTCG
>DATIZW010000048.1:0-5350 GCA_035516875.1 Steroidobacteraceae bacterium | reverse complement strand
GTTCGGCCGCCGCGGCCCGCTCGCCATGAGCGTCAATCAGGCCGGCGCCTTTGTGCGCAGCCGCCCCGACCTGGCGCGTCCGAACCTGCATATCTACTTCAACCCCGCGAGCTACAGCACCACCACCCTCGGCTCGCGGCGCCGCCTGCTCAATCCGGACCCGTACCCGGGGTTCCTGATGTCGTTCAACACCTGCCGGCCGACCAGCCGCGGCACTGTCCACATCCGCTCGGCCGATGCGCTCGTCGCCCCGGCCATCTCGCCGAATTCGCTGTCGACCGCCGAGGACGTGCAGGACGTCTTCGACGGTGCCCGCCTGGTGCGCCGCATTGCCGCCGCCGCACCACTCGCCAAGGTGACCGAGTCCGAGCGCGAGCCGGGCGCGGCGGTGAAGTCCGACAGCGAGGTGCTCGCGGATTTCCGCCGGCGTGCCGGCTCGGTGTTCCACGCCAGCGGCACCTGCGCCATGGGCGCGGCGACCCGCCGCGCGGTGGTCGATCCGCTGCTGCGTGTCCACGGCGTCCAGGGGCTGCGAGTCGTCGATGCCTCGGTGTTTCCGAACGTGACCTCCGGCAATACGAATACCCCGACGCTGATGGTCGCGGAGAAGGCAGCCGATCTCATTCTGCAAGACAGCCTCGCGCCGCCGGGGTAACCTGCCCGCAGCCTCCGGCCTCAGCGGGATCGACCCTTGAGCGAACTGCAATCGAGCGTGGCCTCCGGCGTCGGCGAACTGCCGCGCACGCCCACGGCACAGTCGGCGACGCTGCTGGTGCGCTGGTACGTGCTCATCATGATGTGTCTCGTGTACACCCTGAGCATTGCCGATCGCTACGTCGTCTCGACCGTGCTCGATCCGATCCGCCTCGAGCTGCATCTCACCGACTCGGGTGTCGCCTGGCTGACCGGCGCCGCGTTCGGGCTGTTCTACGTGGTGCTCGGCTTTCCGCTGTCGTGGCTCATCGACCGCAGGAGCCGCCGCACCATCGTCGCCGCCTGCCTGGTGCTGTGGTCGGTGATGACCGCGGTTTGCGGGCTCGCACGCAGCTCGCTCGAGTTCTTTCTCGCCCGCGTCGGAGTCACCGTCGGCGAGGCGGGGGGCACGCCCGGGGCCAACTCACTCCTCTCCGACTATTTCCCCGCCACGCGGCGCGCCATGGCACTCACGGTGTTCTCGCTCGGCGCGCCGATCGGCGCCTGGGTCGGCTACAACGTTGCCGGCGCCATCGCCGATCACTACGGCTGGCGTGCCGTGTTCTTCGCGCTCGGGGTCCCGGGCGTGCTGGCCGGCATCGCGGTGTGGCTCACGGTGCGCGAGCCGCGACGCGGCTGTCTCGACAGCGGCGATGATGGCGAAGCGCCGTCGGTCAAAACGACGATGCGCTTTCTGTGGCAGCAGCGCTCCGCGGTGCACGTGATGATGGGGACCGCAGTGTGTGCGCTGTGGGGCTGGGGGCTCATGTTCTGGACACCGGCCTTTCTGCAACGCACCTATCACATGACGGTCGGCGAGGCGGCCGCAGTGACGCAGAACATGCATCTGTGGGGCGGTGGTATCGCAACGCTCGCCACCGGGTTTCTCATGGCCCGCAGCACCATGATCGATGCGCGCCGCATCGTCTGGTTGCTCGCCTTCGGCATCGGCGTCGCGACGCTCGCCTCCGGAGTCGTGTACTACACCCGCGACCTCGTGGTGGCGCGCGCGATGCTGTGGATCTTCATCCCTTCGATCTACTTCTACATCGGCCCGGGGTTCGGGCTGCTCAACAACCTCGCGCAGTGCCGTATGCGGGCGATGTTCTGCGCCATGGTGCTGTTCCTCGCCAACCTCGGAAACCTGGTGATTGCGCCACCGCTCATCGGCGCCCTGAGCGACTGGTTCGCACCGAATCACATCTCGAATGCGGACTCGCTGCGGCTTGCGATGCTGTGCCTCGTGCCCACCGGCTTCTGGGCCGCGGCGCACCTTTACCTGGCGGCCCGCGACATCCTCAAAGACCAGGAGCGCGCGCGGGGCTTTCCCTAGAGCAGGTAAGACGTGTGTCCGTTGCTTAGGCCGCGGGACCCGCCGCCGACAGCTCGCTCGAGCCGTAACGGCTCCAGTCGATCGGGCGCACGGGCGGGACGACGATCACCCATGCGAGGAGCCCGATCAGGGCGATGACGCCTGCCAGCCAGAGCGCCGCGGTGTAGTGCCCCGTAGCGCGCGCCAGATACCCCGCCGCGAGCGGCGCCACGATACCGGCGGTATTCGACACGGCATTCTGCACGCCCATCCAGCGGCCGGTCGCGAGTGGACCGGCGAACTGCTGCACGAGCGAGCATACCGACGGTGCATTCATGCCATCCATCACGCCAGCCGCGAGCAGCAGCAGAACGGCGCCGGTAAGGCCGGCACTGCCCGCGGTGAGTAAACAAACACCGACACCGGCAGCGCTCACGATGAGTGCGGTCTTGTAGGCCCGGTTCGGGCTCACACCTCGCCGTGTCCAGGCATCGAGCAGCCAGCCCGTGGCCAGCACGCTGATCGCATCGCAGACGTAGAAGCCGCTCGTCAGCGTGCCCATCTTGAGCAGCGACAGCCCCCGCTCGTGGACCAGATAAAGTGGCAGCGTGCTGAATACGAAGTAGAACGCATAGTTCGAGCAGAAGTTGCCGAGCACGGTCCCCCACAGCCCGCGCTGGCCCAGGATGTCTGCATAAGAAGGACTGCGCTGCGGGCTATCGGTGGAGCGATTCGCAGCCGGCGCCCGCAACTGGCGCCGCCAGGGCAGGAGCCAGAGGAGCGATGCCAATCCGAGCGAGATGAACATGGTTCGCCAGCCGTAACGCTCCATGATCATTACGCTGAGCGTCGTGCCGAGCGCCGGGCCGATCATTCCGCCGAGCTGCAGGACGCTGGTGGCGCGCGCGCGGTGACGGTCCGTCACCCGCTGCGCAAGCAGCGCCAGTGCGCTCGGATAGGTCACGGATTCGGCGGCGCCCATCACGAGCCGCGCGCCGACCAGGGTACGAACTCCAGTCGACAGCCCCGTCGTCACGGTGGCCAGCGACCAGATGGCGAATCCGGTGGCGAGCACGCGCGCCGCACCGAGCCGGTCCGCGCACCACCCGACGAGCGGTTGCGCGCAGACGTAAGCCCAGAAAAAAGCCGAAATCACCCAGCCGAGCTGCTCGGGGGCGAGATGCAGCTCTTTCTCGAGCACCGGCGCTGCGGTCGAGATTGTGCCGCGGTCGATGTAGTTGATCATGAGTGCCGCACCGAGCAGCACCACCATCGCCAGTGGCACGCGCTCGAGCGATCGGGCAGCTGCGGGCTGGTCGCCCACGCGCTACTGGCCGGATCCTGCGGCGGGACTCGTTGGGGTCGGTGGCCGCGATCCAACCGCGGTCGAGCCCGATCTGCGCGTCACGCCAACCATGAGCTGCTCACATCCATAGACCTGCATGACCACACCGGCGGGCAGAAGCGTTACGCCCGGCAGCCCGCTCGGCGCCGCGCAGGCGCAAGTGTAGCCATCGATGTTGCCGTGAACGCGAGCGTAGCAGGTGCGCGCGGGCGGCGCTCGCCCCGAGTCGTCGCCCGAGGGCGCGAGCCAAGCCCTCCTCCCCTGCCAACACCAAATCACGTCGCTCGTCCTTCGCCACGGCACTCCAACGCCCCGCACCGGCCACGGCGCAGTAGCGCCGCGCGGTGCACGGCCGGGCCATTTGGGCTTATAGCAAGCGGGGTGAATGTGGAGTAAGAATGCGGCGTCTCATCGCTTGCCGGATGGGCGTCAACACCTTTAGGGAAAGCAGGGGAGATCAACAAATGGCAACCATGCTCGACTCGATACTCGGGATGGTCACACCCGAAATGAAGCAGGCGCTCGCGTCGCGACTCGGGGAATCCACCCAGGGCGTGCAGACCGGGCTCGGAACCGCGGCGGCGGCGACGCTCGGAGGATTAGCTAATAAAGCCAGCGACAGCGGGTTCCTCTCGCAGATCCTCGGATTGTTAGGCGGCGGAGCCGGCGGCAACATACTGGGCAGTCTCTCTTCGATTCTCTCCAGCGGCCCGAGCGGCGCCACCGGCGACCTGGTCAACAAGTTCCTGCCGATGGTGTTCGGTCCACAGCAGGAGCAGGTCGCGAGCGCCATCTCGCAACAGGCAGGCGTGAGCAATGCCTCCGGCGCCGGGTTATTGAAAGTGGCCGCACCGCTGGTGCTCGGCTACCTTGCAAAGATGCAGAGCGCCGGCTCGCTCAATGTGAGCTCACTCGGCAGCATGCTGAGGGCCGAGGCCCCGAGCCTGCAGAACTTCTTGCCGAGCGGCCTGCTGAGCGGCACCGCCAGCGCCGTGAGCGCGACCGCGGGCCGTACCGTCTCGGCCGTCCAGGCCGGCGTCGGCGCCGCAACTTCGCGCAGCTCGCGCTGGATCGTGCCCGTTGCCATCATCGGGGCGTTGCTGCTCGTGTGGCTGCTGATTCGCTCGATGAATATGCCGAAGGAAGTGGCGCAGAGCGCCAGCAACGCGAGTAATGCCGCCGTCGACGCGCTGAACAACGCGGCGAATTCCGCCTGGTCCGCGCTCGGCGAGATCGTCGTCGTGTCGTTGCCCGATGGCACGAAACTCAACGCACCCTCGCTCGGCGTCGAGGGGAAGCTGGTCAACTATCTCAACGACGCTTCCGCCGGGGTGAGCGAGGACAAGTGGTTCGACTTCGACCGGCTGTTGTTCGATACCGGCTCGGCGAACCTGCAACCGGCCTCACAGGATCAGCTCGCCAACATGGCGGCGATCCTCAAGGCTTATCCGGGCGTGAAGATCCGCATCGGGGGTTACACGGACAACACCGGTGATCCGGCAGCCAATCTCAAGCTCTCGCAGGACCGTGCAGACAACGTCATGGCGGAGCTCGCCAAGCTCGGGGTCGACCCCTCGCGCATGACGGCAAAGGGCTACGGCGACGCCGATCCGATCGCGGACAATTCCACCGAGGGTGGACGGCAGAAAAACCGCCGCATCTCGCTGCGGGTTACCGAGAAGCCAACCGGGACGACCTGACGTTCCGCCCGGCCCGCCCCACGCGGTCGCTGCGCGTGGGGCGGATCAGCGCGCGGCGGACGCGTTCACGCCCTTCGGCGCCTGCTCGTCGGCGACGAGGACGTCGGCGCGCAGCTGTGTTCCTCCAAGGGTGAGCTGATTGGGAACACACGTCGACTTGTAGTCGACGTTACGCGTAGTGAATTGCGGCAGGATGCTGTGCTTGATCTGCTCGATGACCTCGCAGTCTCCGGCCTCCTTGACAGCGTCGTTCGAGCCGGTGAGATCCACCCTCTGCCAGTGCGCCGGCACAACCTGCGG
>DATIZW010000047.1:0-16868 GCA_035516875.1 Steroidobacteraceae bacterium | reverse complement strand
CGTCGCGCGACGCCATCGAGCTCGATCATGGCGAGCGCGGCCGCCAGTTGGCTCTTCGCCAGCAGAATCACGCTGCGGCCGCGCAGCTCCTCGAGCCGCTCACCGAGGCTCGAGGCGTGGGCCAGATCAGCGAGATTGACTACAGTGGTGGTGCCGTGCAGACGCCCCGCGGGCATTCCCGCGGCGGTGATCGATTCCCACAGAGAGCGCGGGTCACTTGGCAAAGTTTTCGTACAACCTTACGAAATCGCCGAAGGTCACGGGAAACTCCACCGCGTCGGCCGCGTTGAAGGGATCGATCCCGAGTGAGTCCTCGAGACGCGCCACGACGATCGCGAAACTCAGGGAGTCCAGCCCCGACTGCACGAGCTTCAGGTCATCGGATAGCGGCGCCAGCGTGCGGTCCTGCTCCCTGGCAACCTGTTGGAACTGCGAGGTGATCGTGGACCTTACCGACATCTGCTTGACTCCATGGCTGGCGCTGGCGCGCGTATATTATCCGAGTCGCTGTCCCCGCAACGGCGAACTGTGCACGGATCGGTGGAATCGGTTCGCTCGGCTTGGTGGGGTAGCCGGTGTGGCGGGCGAGGCGTTCGGCCCCGGCTAAGGCTCTGATATCGCAGGCCCCCGCTTGTATAATGCCGCCTCAACATTTCTTAAGGCTTGCCTCGAACCAATGTCCGATAAAGCCCCCCTTCGGCAGCCGGCGTCGCCGGCAAACGTCACCGCGCTCACCGCTGAGGTCGCCGGCCTCATCGTCGAGGCGCTGAACCTCGACCTGGCTCCTGCGGATATTGATCCAGACACGCCGCTCTACGGCGAGGGTTTGGGCCTCGATTCGATCGATATCCTCGAGATCGCTCTGGTGGTTTCCAAGCAGTACGGTGTGCAACTGCGCGCGGACAGCGAGGAGAACGAGCGCATCTTCGGCTCACTGCGCCAGCTGGTCGAGTACATCATCGCGCACAGGACGAAGTAGACATCTGGCCACACTGCCGCTGATCGCGCACAGCTCGCCCGACGCGGTGGTCGCCTACCGCGCCGGTAGGCCGATCCTCGTACCGCGATTCCTCGCCGACGTCGAGCGCGTCGCCGCGATCCTCGGTGCCTCGAGCCATGTGCTCAACGCGTGTGCGGACCGCTATCACTTCAGCGTCGGATTCGCCGCGAGCCTGCTGTCGGGCAAGGTGAGCCTGCTGCCCTCGACGTATACGCCCGAGGCGGTGCGGCAGCTCAGCGCGTTCGCGCCCGACGCGGTCTGTCTCACCGATGAAGACGACTGTCCGCTCGCGCTGCCGCTCGTGCGCTATCCGCGTGCCGACACGGCGACTCCGCCACCGTCCCCGCCGCGGAGCGACGCTGCGGGGCGGGTGCCACGGGTCGATGCGGCGCAGCTCGCCGCCTACGTCTTCACTTCCGGCTCGACCGGCACGCCGGTGCCCTATCGCAAGAGCTGGGGCCGCCTGGTCGACTGCGTGCGCGAGGAAGGGGACCGGTTCGGCCTTCGACAGCGTGCACCGTGTACCATCGTCGCCACGGTCCCGCCGCAGCACATGTACGGCTTCGAGTCGAGCGTGCTGCTGGCGCTGTGCAACGGCCACGCGCTGTGCGCCGAGCGGCCGTTCTACCCGGCCGACATCGCCGCAGTGCTCGCAGGCGTGCCGCGGGCGCGGGTTCTCGTCTCCACCCCGGTGCATCTGCGCGCCATCCTCAGCTCCGGCGTCGTGCTGCCACAGACCGACCTCATCGTGTCCTCCACCGCGCCGCTCGCCCAGCAGCTCGCCGCCGAGACCGAGCAGCGCAACGGCACCGAGCTCCTCGAGATCTACGGCTCAACCGAGACCGGTCAGATCGCCGTGCGTCGCCCGACGCACGGTCCCGAGTGGCGGCTGTGGCCCGGTGTGAGGCTGACGCTCGAGGGCGATGCAACCTTGGCGCAGGGTGGACACATCGAGCAGCCGACACGCATGTGCGACGTGCTGGAGCTGACCGCGCAGGGGCGCTTCCTGCTGCACGGGCGGCTCACGGATCTCGTGAACATCGCCGGCAAGCGCAGCTCGCTGGCTTATCTGAACCACCATCTCAATTCGATTCCCGGCGTCGAGGACGGCGCGTTCTTCCATCTCGAGGAGTCGCGCAGCTCGCAGACCGGTGTCGCGCGCCTCGCCGCCTGCGTGGTCGCTCCCTCTCTCGACGCCCAGCGCCTGCTCGAGGCGCTGCGCGAGCGGATCGATGCGGTGTTCCTGCCGCGACCGCTGCTCCTCGTCGCGCGACTGCCGCGCAACAGCACCGGCAAGCTCCCTCAGGAGGCGCTGCGCGCGCTCGCAGCGCGCGCCCGCAGCGCACCGGCGCGGACCGCGCTCACCATCCCGGCGGAGCATCCGGCGCTCGCCGGACACTTCCCCGGCATACCGGTTCTGCCCGGCGTGCTGCTGCTCGATGAGGTCGTACGCATGGTGGAGAGTGACGGCGGCCTCTGCGGGGCACGCTGGCGGATCGGCGCGGCGAAGTTCGTGAAGCCGGTGCGCCCCGGTGAAACGCTTACCCTCGGTCACGAGCCGCTGCCGAACGGCTCGATACGCTTCAAGATCCTGCGCGCCGGTCAACCGGTCGCCCACGGCGTGCTGGTGCCGCTTGCCACCCAGGAGCGGCCGGATCATGGTCGACAGGCCGGCTGAAGCGCCCGACGCGCCGCGGGCCAGAGCGACGCACTGGGCCGCAGAGCCCGAGCGCGGCAATGCGACCATGCTCGCCATGATGATTTTTGTAGCCGTGCGTATGGGTCGCCCGCTCGCGCGCGGCGTGCTCTACCTCATCGCGGTGTATTTCTTCATGTTCGCGGGCGGTGCCCGGCGCAGCACACGCGAGTACCTGCGCCGCGCGCTCGGGCGCGAGCCCGCCGGCCGCGATCGCTTCCGTCAGGTGTTTGCCTTCTCCTCCACCATTCTCGACCGCTTTTATCTGGTCCAGGGACGCTACGAGCTGTTCGAGATCTCCACCGAGGGTGAGGACCTCATGCGCGACCTGCTCGCGCGCGGCAAGGGCGCCTTCCTGCTCGGCGCGCACCTCGGCAGCTTCGAGATCACGAGCGCGCTCGGCCGCCGTCATCCCGGCCTGCGCGTCGCGATGGCGATGTACGAGCCGGAGGCCAACCGCGTCACTGCCGCATTCCGCGCCGTGAGCCCCACGGAAGCCCCGGAGATCATCCCGCTCGGTCACATCGCGGCGATGCTGCGCGTGCGCGACTGCCTGGACGAGGGGCGGTTCGTCGGCATACTGGCCGACCGCAGCATCGTCGACGCGCCCGCGCAAGCGGTGAATTTCCTCGGGCGTCAGGCGCTCTTTCCTTTGGGTCCCATGCGCGCCGCCGCAGCGCTCAGGCGCCCGGTGATCTTCATGACCGGCCTGTACCGCGGCGGCAACCGCTACCACGTGGTGTTCCGCCAGCTCGCCGATTTCTCCCAGCCGACGCCCGCGGGGCGCGAGGCCGCCGTGCGTGCGGCCATCGAGCGCTACGTGGCGCTGCTCGAGGAGTTCTGCCGCAGCGACCCGTACAACTGGTTCAACTTCTACGACTTCTGGCACGGCGCGCCACCTGCCTCGGGCGCCGGATCCGGCGCCCGAACGAATGCCGCGAGCGGGGCGGACGCGTGACAGCGGCACGCTGCGTAACGCCGCCCGTTGCGCGCCTCGCGCCCGCCTGTGCGCTCGCGCTCGCGTGTGCGCTGCTGCCCGCCGCCGCCCCCGGCGCGGCGGCCGCGGCGCCACCGGCCGGCAGCGGCTCGCTCGATCAGCTGCTCGAGCTGCTCGCCGCGCGCCCCCACGGCTACGTCACGTTCACCGAAGTGCACCAGCTCGCCGTGCTCGACCGTCCGCTGCAATCGAGTGGCGAGCTGCTGTATGACGCGCCCGACCGCCTGGAGAAACGTACGCTGCAGCCGAAGCCGGAGGACCTGATCCTCGATCACGGCATCCTCACCGCCCGGCGCGGCGGCCGCAGCCGGGTCCTTGCGCTGCGGGACTATCCGCAGATCGTGCCGTTTCTCGAGAGCATCCGCGCGACGCTCGCCGGCGACCGCGCCGGACTCGAGCGCTACTTCGCCGTACGGTACTCGGGGAGTCTCGATCACTGGGTGCTCGAGCTCACACCGGCGGATCCCGAGGTCGCGCGCGCGGTCGAGCACATCCGCATCAGCGGCGAGCGCGGCGCGGTCCGCTCGGTCGAGATCCGTCAGACCGACGGCGACGCCTCGGTCCTCACCGTGGGTGGCGAAGTCGCCCCATGACGCGAGCCGCTCTGGCGACACTTGTCTGGGCGCTGCTTGCGCTCATCGCCGCGGGAATCGTCGCGCATGCTCCCTATAGCGCTGACCTGTCGGCGTTCCTCCCGCGGCGCGCCAACCCGATGCAGCGCCTCCTCATCGAGCAGCTGCGCGAAGGCCCCGCCGCGCATCTCATCATCGCGGCCATCGAGGGCGGCGACGCCCGCACCCGCAGTGCGGTCTCGGCGCGGCTCGCCGCGACGCTCGAGGCCGGCCGCGAGTTTCGCGCCGTCAACAACGGCGACGCCGCGCAGCTGCAGCGTGACCGCAACTTTCTCTTCGAGCACCGCTACCTCCTGAGCACGAGCGTCACGCCGGAGCGTTTCACGACCGCGGGCCTGCGCGCGGCGATCGGCGACTCGCTGGATGCGCTCGCCTCCCCCGAGGGGCTGTTGCTGAAGGGCTGGTTCACGCGTGATCCGACCGGGGAGATGCTCGGCATCATCGACTCGCTCGACCCGAGTCACGCCCCGCATACGAGCGCCGGCGTGTGGAGCTCCCCGGATGGCGAGCGGGCGCTGCTGCTGCTCGAGACGCGCGCCGCCGGCTCCGATACCGACGGCCAGCAGGCCGCGTGCGAGGCGCTGCGCGCCGCGTTCACCTCGGCGGTCGCCGCGCTTGCGCCGGCCGTGCGCCCCGCGCTCACGCTGCGCATGAGCGGGCCGCCGGTGTTCGCCGTGACCGCACGAGCCACTATCAAGACCGAAGTGGTGCGGCTCTCGTGCATCAGTGCAGCGCTCATCGTGGTGCTGTTGCTCGCCGTCTATCGCTCGGTGCCGGCGCTCGCGCTTACCTTCGTGCCGGTGGTCTCGGGCGCGCTCGCCGGCGTGGCGGCGGTCGCGCTCGGCTTCGACGCCGTGCACGGCATCACGCTCGGCTTCGGCGTCACGCTGATCGGCGAGGCGGTGGACTACTCCATCTATCTCTTCATCCAGAATGCCGCGGACTTCCGCCGTGACGTCTGGCCCACGATCGCGCTCGGCGTGCTGACCTCGATCTGCGGTTTCGCGGCGCTCCTGCCCTCGACCTTTCCGGGGCTGTCGCAACTCGGGGTGTATTCGATCGTGGGACTCGCGGCGGCGGCCCTGGTCACGCGCTTCGTGCTCCCGGCCTGGCTCTCCCGCACCCCCTCCATCCGCGACCTGACCGGCGCGGGCGAGTGGCTCGCCCGGTGCCTGGTGACGCTGCGCCGTTCACGCCCTGCGCTCTTGGCGCTTCCGCTCCTCGCCGGCGTCGCCCTGCTCGTGCACCGTGGCGCGCTGTGGAACCGCGAGCTCTCGGCACTGAGCCCCATCCCGGTCGCGGAGCAGCAGCTCGATGAGCGACTGCGTGCCGACACCGGGGCGCCCGACCTGCGCTACGTGGTCGTCGCAGCGGCAGCGAGCCGGGAAGAGGCCCTCGGCGCCGCCCAGTCGCTCAGCTCCCGCCTCACGCCGCTCGTCGAGCGCGGGGTGATCGGCGGCTTCGAGTCCCCGAGCCGCTACCTGCCCGCGCTCGCCCTGCAGCGCTCACGCCGGGCGAGCCTGCCGCCGCCCACGGCACTCAGCGTGCGCCTCGAGGAGGCACTGGCAGGACTGCCCGTCAAAGCCGAGCGCCTGCAACCGTTCATCGCCGACGTCGCGCAGGCGCGTAGTGCGCCGCTGCTCGCCGATGCCGATCTCGCCGGCACTTCCTTCGCCCGCGCCGTCCAGTCCCTCTTGGTACGAAGCGGTGCGGGCTGGACCGCGCTCCTGCCGGTGTCGGCGCTCGGCTCGGGGGACCTGCCGGAGAGCGCGGTCGCCGCGGTGCGCGGTGCGGTCGGCGGCGACGCGGCGCGAGCGCAGCTCCTCGATCTCGAGGGCGAAGCCAACCGTCTCTATTCGGGCTATCTCGCCCAGGCGATCGCACTCGCGCTCGCGGGGCTCGCCGCCATCGTCCTGCTCCTGCTGCTCAGCCTGCGATCGCTGTCGCGGGTCGTGCGCGTGGTGGCGCCGCTCGCCCTGGCGGTGGTCACTGTCGCGGGACTCCTGGTCCTCGTCGGGCGCGAGCTCACGATCCTCAACGTGGTCGGTATGCTGCTGATCGTGGCGGTGGGCTCGAACTACGCCCTGTTCTTCGATCGCGCCAGTCAGCCGCGGCACCGCGGCTCCCTGCCCCGCACGCTCGCCTCGCTCCTCGTCGCCAATCTCGCCACGGTCTCGGCTTTCGCCGTGCTCGCGTGCTCGAGCGTTCCCGTGCTCCGGGACCTCGGCTCGACCGTGGCGCCAGGCGCGCTGCTCGCGCTCGTCTTTGCGTCACTCATGGCGCGCCCGCTGCCGGCGCCGACGGTGAGCTCATGACGGCGGCGATCTGCGCTGCGGCGCGCAGCGGGCAAACCGCACCGCTGCGCCTCGTGATGCTGCCTGCCGCATACAGCCGGCCGGAGGACTTCGTGGCGGCGGGATTCATCGACGCGGTCCGCGCGCGGCACCTCGAGATCGACCTGGTGTTCGCAGCACTCGAGCTGCTGCACGTGACCGATCGCACGGCCCTCGCACGGCTGCGTGCCGAGCACATCCTGCCAGCGCGCGCGCTCGGGGTCGCCGTATGGCTCGGAGGGATCTCGCTCGGCGGGTACCTGGCGCTCGGCTACGCCGAGCGCCACGTCGCCGAGCTTGCCGGACTGTGTCTGTTTGCCCCCTACCTCGGCAGTCACCTGGTCACGACGCAGATCGAGCGAGCCCGAGGCGTTGCCCACTGGCACCCCGGGGAGCTGACCGATGACGACGATGAGCGGCGTGTCTGGCGCTTCATCAAGACGCTGCGTGCGTCGCGCCTGGCAGTGCATCTTGGGCTCGGCCGCGAGGATCGTTTCGCCGGCCGTCATCGCCTCATGGCCGCCGCGCTCGCGCCCGAGAGCGTCGATGTCGTCCCCGGCGGGCATGACTGGGCCACCTGGCACCGTCTCTGGGAGCGTTTCCTCGATGCCCGCCTGGCACGCCATCCGGCCCTCGCGGGACGGGCCGAGTAAGGGCAGAATTTTCCAATGGCCCCCCCCGATACTCCGGCACCGATCACTGACGCAGCGCGGCACTGGCGCCCCTCCGCGCTGCTGCACGGGTCGCTCGCGCTCAACCTCGGCGCGGCGGCCGTGGTGCTGGCGCGCCCGGGCGTCTGGCCGTGGGCCGTGTCGGCGGTGGTGGCCGACCATCTGTTGCTCGCCACCGCGGGGCTCTGGCCACGCAGCCACCTGCTGGGGCCGAATTGGACGCACCTGCCGGCGGCGCAGCCGAACGGCGCCCGCGCCGCGTGGCCGCCGATCGACACGCCCGCCGCGGCCCTCGCGTGGGGCTCGATCGCCATCACGATCGACGACGGTCCCGATCCCGAAGTCACGCCACGCGTGCTTGAGCTGCTCGATGAGCACGATGCCCGGGCGACGTTCTTCTGCATCGGCGAGCGCGTGGCGCAGCACCCCGCCCTCGCCCGCGCTATCGTCGAGCGTCGGCACGAGATCGGCAATCACACCTATCGGCACCCGATGAGTTTTTCGCTGCTCGGCCCACGGGGCATGGCCGAAGAGATCGCGCGGGCGCAGGAGGTGATCGGCGCGGCGACCGGCTCCGTGGCGCGCTTCTTCCGCGCGCCGGCGGGCCTGCGCAATCCCTTTCTCGAGCCGGTGCTCGCGCGCGCCAACCTGCAGCTCGTCAGCTGGACGCGCCGCGGGTTCGACACGGTGACGGGCAGCGCCACGCGGGTTCTCGGGAGCCTCACGCGCCATCTGCGCCCCGGCGACATCCTGCTGCTGCACGATGGGCACGCGGCGCGCACCGCGGCCGGCGTGCCCGTGATTCTCGAAGTCCTGCCGCGGCTGCTCAAGGCGGTGGCTGCCGCGGGGCTGACGCCGGTCACGCTGTGCAGTGCGCTGGCGCAGTCGAGCGCCGGCACCGCGAAAGCCTCCCCATGAGCCGCATCACACCGCCGGCGCGGTTGGTCGAGATGGCGAGCGCCTACTACCGCGGCGCGGGCATGTTCGCCTGGCGCTTTGCGCAGGGCAAGCTCTCCGGCGACCCGATGTTCACTGCCATCCTCGCGCGCGATCTTCTCGCCGGGCGCGCGCGCATCCTCGACCTCGGCTGCGGGCAGGGGCTGCTCGCGGCGTGGCTGCTCGCGGCACGTGCGCTGTACACGAGCGCACGGGACTGGCCGCGCGGCTGGCCGCCGCCGCCGCGGTTTGAGTCCTACAGCGGCATCGAGATCAATCTGAGCGAGGTTGCGCGCGCACGGCACGCTTTTGCACTCGACCCCGGAGCTGCAGTGCAGGTCGTGCACGCCGACATCCGTGTCGCAGACTACCCGAGCGCCGACGCCGTGGTGATCATGGACGTACTGCACTACCTCGACTACACAGCGCAGGAGCGGGTGCTGCAACGCGTGCGGCAGGCCCTCGCGCCGCAGGGCCTGCTGCTGCTGCGCATCGGCGATGCGGCCGGCGGGGCGGGATTCGTGCTGAGCAAGGCCGTCGATAGCGCGATCGCGCTGGTGCGCCGACGGCGCTGGGTGCCGCTCAAGTGCCGGGCGCTGCGCGAATGGCAGGCGCTGCTGGCGGGGTGCGGCTTCAGCGCCTGGCACGCTCTGCCGATGAGCGCCGGCACGCCGTTCGTCAATGTGCTGCTGCGGGCCGAGGTCGCTTGACGCCGCTGGCGCTCACGAGCTTCACCGCCACGAGCGCCATCGGACGGGGGCTCGACGCGACGTACGCGAGCCTGCGCGCGTTGCGCAGCGCGCTCGCCCCCTGCGCTTTCGAGACGGTAGACCTCGGCACCTGCATCGGTGAGGTTGCCGGCGTCGACGCCGTCGCTCTTCCGCCCGGGCTCGAGGAGTTCGAGTGTCGCAACAATCGCCTGGCCTGGCTCGGGCTCACGCAGGACGATTTCGCCGCTGCGGTCGAGGCGTGCGCCGCACGGCACGGCCGCGCACGCATCGGGGTGTTTCTCGGCACCAGCACTTCGGGAATCCTCGAGACCGAGCTCGCCTATCGCCGCCGCGACCCGGCCAGCGGCGCGTTGCCGGCAGGGTTCCGCTACCGCGGCGCGCACAACACCTTCTCGCTCGCGGCGTTCGTGCAGCGGGCGCTGCGCCTCTCGGGGCCCGCGGTGGTGATCTCCTCGGCCTGCTCCTCGAGCGCCAAGGCGTTCGCCTCGGCGCAGCGCGCCATCGAGGCGGGCGTGATCGAGGCGGCGGTGGTCGGCGGCGTCGATTCGCTGTGCCTCACGACGCTCTACGGCTTTCACTCGCTGCAGCTCGTGTCGGCTCGCCCCTGCCGGCCGTTCGATGTTTCCCGTGACGGGATCTCGATCGGCGAGGCCGCGGCGTTTGCGCTCCTCGAGCGCCGCCCTGCGAGTCTCGAGGGCGATGCGGTACTGCTGGTCGGCGCCGGCGAGTCGAGCGACGCGTACCACATGTCCGCGCCGCCGCCCGACGGCCGCGGGGCGCGCGCGGCAATGCTGCGGGCGCTCGCCGCCGCCGACCTCGTGTCCGAAGACATCGAGTACATCAACTTTCACGGCACCGGCACGCCGAGCAACGACGAGGCCGAGGGTCGCGCGGTCGCGAGCGTACTCGGGAGTGAGGTTCCCGGCAGCTCCACCAAGGGTGCGACCGGCCACACGCTCGGTGCCGCCGGGGCACTGGAGGCGGTGATCTGCGCGCTCGCGCTGCGCTACGGCCTGATGCCGGGAGGCGTCAATACCACCGAGGTCGATCGTGCGCTGCCGGTGAGTTATCTGCGCGAGAACTGCCGCCGGCCCCTCTCGGCCGTGATGAGCAACTCATTCGGCTTCGGCGGCTCGAACTGCAGCCTGATCTTCGCGCGCGCCGATCGCAGCAGATGAGCACGCTCGCAGCGTACGTCGATGGCGTCGGCTTCCTCGGGCCGGGCGTTGGCGACTGGCCCGCGGCCGCCGGCATTCTTACCGGCGCGGCCTCCTGGGAGAGTGGCCCGACGGTGCTGCCGCTGCCCCAATGCCTGCCGAGCACCGAGCGGCGTCGCACCGGGCCGCTGGTGCGGCTCACCCTCGCCGTGGGGCTCGAGGCAACCACGCGGGCAGGAGCCGACCCCGCGACACTGCCGGCGATCTTCACCTCCTCGGGCGGCGACGGCGAGAACTGTCACGAGATCTGTCAGGCGCTCGCCGCCCCCGGGCGGCAGCTCTCGCCGACCCGCTTTCACAACTCGGTGCACAATGCCGCCGCGGGCTACTGGGGGATCGCGACCGGGGCGACACCCGCATCCAACGCCCTGTGCGCCCACGACGGCAGCTTCGGCGCGGGACTGCTCGAGGCGTTGTGTGAGCTGGCGGTGGAACGCGTGCGCGTGTTACTCATCGCCTACGATGCCAGCTATCCCGAGCCGCTGCACAGCGTGCGCCCGATTCCCGGCTCACTGGGGGTTGCCCTGGTGCTCGCCCCCGAGCGCAGCGCACAGTCGGTCGCGAAGCTCGAGGCAGCAGGCTCCGATGCGCCGGCCGATCAGATGGCCGACGCCGCGCTCGAGGCGTTGCGGGTCTCGATCCCGGCCGCCCGCAGCCTGCCGCTCCTGGCGCAGCTTGCGCGGCGGACGAGCGGGCGCGTGGTCATCGACTATCTCGACGGCGTACGCCTCGCCGTGCAGGTGAATCCATGCCACTAGACCGGCAGTGGATCGAGCAGCACATCCCGCACAAGGGACGCATGTGCCTGCTCGATGAGGTGCTGTCGTGGGACGTCAAAGGCATCCGCTGCCGCAGCGCGAGCCACCGGGCCGCCGATAACCCGCTGCGGGCGCATGGCCGGCTCGGCGCCGCCTGCGGCATCGAGTACGCCGCGCAGGCCATGGCGGTGCACGGCGCGCTGGTGGCGGCGAGTGCGCCGCTCGCCAGCACCGTCGCCAACAGCCACCGCAGCAGCATCGGCGCGGCGCTCGGCTATCTCGCCAGCGTGCGCAACGTGGTTCTCTACGTGACACGGCTCGATGACCTCGAGGCCGATCTCATCGCGAGTGCCGAGCGCATCACGGGTGATGGGCGCACCGTTCTCTACGAGTTCTCAGTGTGGGATGCGCAGCGGCCCCTGCTCAGTGGTCGGGCCAGCATCGTGTTCCATGCGGCGTTCGGGGTGAGCCCATGAGCGGTGCGGCCCGGCGGGCGCTGGTGACCGGCGGCAGCGGTGGCATCGGCGGCGTGCTGTGCCGGCGACTCGCCCGTGAGGGTCACCATGTCTACGTACACTCGCACCGCGGCGGCGCGGTGGCGGATGCGCTGGTGCGCGATATCCGTGCCGCAGGCGGCGAGGCCGCTTCGATCAGCTTCGACATCACCGACACCGCCGCAACGCGCACGGCGCTCGAGACCATACTCGAGGCGGGCCCGATCCAGATCCTGGTCAACAACGCCGGCGTGCACGACGATGCGGTGCTGCCCGGCATGAGTGCGGCACAGTGGCAGCGCGTCATCGACGTTTCGGTCAACGGCTTCTTCAATGCCACGCAGCCGCTGCTGCTGCCGATGATCCGCACGCGCTGGGGGCGCATCGTCAACGTGTCATCCGTTGCCGCGCTCATCGGCAACCGCGGTCAGGTCAACTATGCGGCGGCCAAGGGTGCGTTGAACTCCGCTACCAAGGCGCTCGCCCTCGAGGTCGCCACACGCGGCATCACCGTGAACGCCGTGGCCCCGGGCATCATCGCCACGCCAATGACCGCCGCGCTGTTCGACGCCAAGGCGATCGAGCGGCTGGTACCCATGAACCGCACGGGACTTCCGCAGGAGGTCGCCGCGGTCGTCGCGTTCCTCGCCTCCGAGGAGGCGGCGTACGTCACTGCACAGGTGATCTCGGTCAGCGGCGGCATGGCGTAGACTCGCGCCATGACCCAACACCGCGCGCGCCCGCCGCTCGCTCTCGGCCTCGTCTTGTGCCTGGCACTGTGCTTCGGCGCCACCGGGCGCGCGACCGACATCCCCGCATCGTCTCCCGCCGCGGCGCTGAGCGACACGCTCGGCCTACAGGCGGCCCCGCACCCGGTGCGCGAGCGCCCCGGGTGGCGGCCGCCACGCATCGTGCTGGTGAACGACCAGCTGCGCGATGTGCTGCCGTCACTGCAGGCGGTCGCACCGCACGTGAAGCTCATCCTGGAATCCGCGGCGACGGCGCGCGACATCGCCGGCGCGGACGCGACGATCGGCGTGTGCACGCCCGAGGTCCTCGCGCAGGCAAAGCAGCTGCGCTGGATCCAGTGGACCGCGGCCGGCGTGGAACGCTGCGTGCAACAGCCGGCGGTACGCGAGCACGGTGTGTTGCTGACCAACACCCAGCGCATCGCCGGCCCGAGCATGGCCGAGCATGTGCTGATGCTGATGCTCGCGCTCAGCCACAACCTTCCCTATTTCGAGCGCGAGCAGCTTAAGGGCCACTGGGTGAGGTGGGACGATGCGCCATCCGCGACCGATCTCGACGGCAAGACGCTGCTGGTCGTCGGCCTCGGCGGCATCGGCACCGAGGTTGCGCGGCGCGCGCACGCTCTCGGCATGCGCGTGATCGCCACGCGCGCGAGCGGCCGCAGCGGTCCCGACTACGTGAGTTATGTGGGCCTGCCCGAGGAGCTGCTCAAGCTCACGCCCGAAGCGGACTTCGTGGTCAACTGCGCACCCCTCACGCCCCAGACCACCGCTATCTTCAACCGCGAGTTCTTCGCCGCGATGAAGCACAGCGCGTACTTCGTCAGCGTCGGTCGCGGGCGCAGTGCCGTCACCGCCGATCTGGTCGCGGCGCTGCGCGAGGGGACCATCGCCGGGGCCGGACTCGACGTGGTGGATCCCGAACCGCTGCCGCCCGACAGTCCGCTCTGGCCGTTGCCGAACGTCATCGTGACGCCGCACGTTTCGGCCAAGACGCCGGTGTCGCGAGAGCAGTTCGACGCGCTGCTGCGCGAGAACCTCAGGCGCTACGTGGCCGGCGAGCCGATGCTGGCCGTGGTCGATATCGAGCGCGGCTACTGAGCGCGCGCCCCAGGCGCGGCGGCGCCCGGGGGCGCGCGGAGCGCCGGCGAACGCGACGTCCGTGCAGAGTCCGCATCGTCAGCGCGCCCGTCAGCGGTGCGCAGCGAGCCAGGCGGTGATCCGGCGTGGGACCTCGGCCCCGGCCGCGCGGCTCACGTACATGCCGATGTGGCCGGTCGCCACGGCGCACTCGCTGTAGTCGCGGCTGCCGACGTAGTGCCCGAGCGCCGCGGCCGCCGCCGGCGGGACGATGTGGTCTTCCAGCGCGTAGAGATTGAGCAGCGGCGAGCGCACGTCGCCGAGCCGCACCCGTCGGCCGGCGAGCTCGAGCGTGCCGTGCACCAGGCGGTTCTCCTGGTAGAACCAGCGGACGAACTCGGCGAGCGCCGCTGCCGCCTGTGGGGGGCTGTCGAAAATCCATTTCTCCATGCGCACGAAGTCCTCGACGGTGCGCTGGTCGGGATTACTGGTGAGCAGCCGCACGTACTTCTGCTGCGCCAGGCGCAAGGGCATGAGCGCGAGGAACAATCCGTTCAGCATCTCGCCCGGCACGTTGCCGCTCGCTGCGATGAGAGCGGTGTCGAGCCCGCGTACCCATTTGGAGAGCAGGTTGTCGGGGGTGTGAAAGTCCACCGGCGTGGTCAGCGTGACGAGGTTGCGCACCTCGCCCGGATGCAGCGCGCTGTAGCACAGGCTCAGCACCCCGCCCTGGCACACGCCGAGCAGGTCGAGTGCCTCGCTGCCGTGACTCCCGAGGATGTAGCGCACGCTGCCGCCGAGATGCCGCTCGATGTACTCCTCGAGATCGACGTGGCGGTCGGCGTCGTCCGGATCGCCCCAGTCGATCAGATACACGCTCAGGCCTGCCTCGAGCAGCCGCCGCACCAGTGAGCGATCGGGCTGCAGGTCGAGCACGTAGGGGCGGTTGACGAGCGCAAAGCAGATGAGCAGGGGGCGAGCGTCCCGCGGCCCACGCCGGGTCGCGGCGAGCGGCAGGTAGTGATAGAGCGTAGTTTTGCCGCACGTCCACACGGCACGCTTTTCCGAGCAGCCGACCGCCACGTCACGCGCGCGCTGCAGTCGCGCCAGCGTGTCAGCGATCCGCAGCGTGAGCTCGGGAAACGGCGCGCTGCGCCCGGCGTCGGCGGCGCTCAACGAGGGGGCCTGCGCAGGCGCGCGCCTCGGCCCGCGGCGCGCGATGCGCGCGCTGCGCCCCTCGGGCGCGGAGGCTTCGACCCGCGCGTGCCACGCGCGCCTGCGGTCCCGGCCGCGGACGGCGCGCGGCGCTCTGCCTGCGGCGCTTGCGGCGCTGTCGGCGCATCGCCCCGCCCGGTGAGCTCGCGACGCAGCTCGCGCAACTGAGCGCTGAGCGCATCGATCTCGCTGCGCGTTGGCAGGCCAAAGGCGCGCGCCAGCGTCTCGGCGTAGCGGCGTTGCTCGACGAGCAGTGCCGCGGACGTGTTGGCGAGGTCGGCCTGCAGACGGGCGAAGTCACTGCGGTGCACCGTCGCCGCGTACGCCTCCTCCGCACAATCCACCCACAGCTCGTAGAGCTTCAGCGCCTGATCGACACTGCCGGGAGCCGTCGCAGTGCCGCCGACCCGCGCTACGAAGCGCTGCGCCGCGGTGTTGGCGACCTCGGTCCAGTGTGCTGCGAGCTGCGCCTGCAGCTGTCCGAGCCGGGCAAAGAGCTCGAACGCGCGCGTCTCACCGCTCGGGGCTCCCGTAACGCCAAGCGGCAGCGAGGCGAACGGCCAGCCCGCAGGCGGAAATCTCAAGCCCGCCGCCGTGCTTGCCGCGCCCGCAGCACCCGCAGTGCCCGCTCCCGGCACTCCCGCAGCGGCGGCGAACCACGGACCCGCCGACTGCGACAGACGCAGCCATTGCTCGAACTGCGTGGCGAGCGGCGCCGCCAGCGCCGACCACTCGGGCGTTGCGCCGCTCGCGGCGGTACCGAAGGTCTTCAGCAGCTCGAAGAAGCGTCCCGCGGCCTCGCTGATCGCCGCATCGGGCCTGAATCCTGAACCTGAGGTTGGCGTTTCCATGTTGTGTGCGCTGCGCAAAAGTTGAACCCGCGGTTGGCAGGGCGGTCAAATCAAAGATGATAAAGAGCCTTGAAAAACCGCGACACGCGTCTCAGTGGCGCACTCCGGAGGCATGAAGCCGTTTGTTGTGCATCGCATACACACAGGCTACCATCCGTCCCGTTGCGGCACCTCTGGCGCGCCCAGGGTCGCCGTGACCCGTGCCGGGGTGGGAGGCTGATTAAAATGGCCGAAGAACGCCTCATACGCAAATACGCCAACCGGCGTCTTTATGACGCGCACGACAGCCGTCACGTGACGCTCGACGATCTGCGCAAGCTCATTGCCGCAGGCCAGAGCATCAAGGTCGTCGACGACAAGAGCGGGGAGGATCTGACGCGCAGCATCCTCCTGCAGATCATCGCCAGCCAGGAGCAGTTCGGCACCCCGGTGCTGAGCACGCAGCTGCTCGAGGCCATCATTCGTTTCTACGGCAACCCGATTCAGCAGATGCTGACTCAGTACCTCGAGCAAAGCATCGGCACGCTGCTGCGGCAACAGAACCTCATGCAGGCCGAAATGGCCAAGGCGCTCGAGACACCGATGGCGCCGATCGCCGAGATGGCGCGCCAGAACATGGAGATGTGGGCCAAGATGCAGGCGTCGATGCTGTCGGCCTTCACGCCGGGCGCATCCCAGACCGGCACGGAAAGACCCGAGAAGGCCGAGAAACCCTCGCGGCCGGAGCCCACCAAGCGACGCGGCTGAGCGCGCGCAAGCGCCGCGGCCAGCGCACTTCGGCACGAACTCTTTCTCAGGAACAGGAGTAACCAACACGTGGACGTTCGCGGCAAGACCATTCTGGTGACCGGCGCGGGGCGCGGTATCGGCCGCTCGCTCGCGGCGCACTTCGCCGGAAAGGGCGCCAATCTCGCCCTGCTCGATACGAACGCCGAGGATGTGCAGCAGACGACGGCGTGCTGCGCGGGATTCGGCGTGGTGGCACGCAGCTACATCGCCGATGCCGCCGACGAAGACAGCGTCGTCGGCGCGGTCGAGCAGGTCACCGAGGACTTCGGACGCCTCGACGGACTCATCAACAACGCCGGCATCGTGCGCGATGCCATGCTGATCAAGGTGAGGGACGGACAGGTGGTCGGCAAGATGTCGCTCGAGCAGTGGCAGTCGGTGATCGACGTCAACCTCACCGGCGTGTTCCTGTGCGCGCGCGAGGCCGCGCAGCGCATGATCGGTCACAACGGCGGCGGCGTGATCGTGAACGTCTCGAGCATCTCGCGCGCCGGCAACGCCGGGCAGACCAACTACAGCGCCGCCAAGGCCGGCGTCGCGGCCATGACCGTGGTGTGGGCGAAGGAGCTCGCCCGTTACGGGATCCGTGTCGGCGCCGTCGCCCCGGGCTTCATCCGCACGCCGATGGTCGAGGGCATGAGGCCCGAGGCGCTGGCGCGAATGACCGCGCCGATCCCGCTCGGCCGTCTCGGGGAGCCCGAGGAGATCGCGCATGCGGT
>DATIZW010000046.1:0-9375 GCA_035516875.1 Steroidobacteraceae bacterium | reverse complement strand
GCCGTCCTTGCTGAAGGCGACGATCGAGGGGGTGGTACGGTCACCCTCGCTGTTCTCGATCACACGGGGCTTGCCGCCCTCCATGATGGCGACACACGAATTGGTCGTGCCGAGATCGATGCCGATTACCTTAGCCATGGGTTCACTCCGCGAGGGGTTCTCATTCCAAAGGGATATGCTCCAGCGTCACTTCTTAGGGGTGAAAGCCCGGGCTTTCAAGCCCGGAAGGGCTCCAGGTTCATCAGCCCGGGGCCCGTGCCACGATCACCCGCGCCGGCCGCAGCAGCCGCCCGTTGAGCTCATAGCCGGGCTGCACCACCTGCAGCACCGAATTGGGCTCAGCCGTAGCCGACTCCTGCGTCATCATGGCCTCGTGCCGCGTGGGGTCGAAGGGCTCGCCGTGAGGGTCGATGAGCGAGACGCCGAACCTCTCGAGCGCCTTGGCGAGCAGCTGCAGCGTCGCCTCCTGGCCTTCGCGGAGGCTGCGGGCGTCCGCCCCGGCCCCCGTCTGCACCGCCTGTTCCAGGCTGTCCTTCACCGGCAGCAGCTCGGCGGCAAACTTCTCCAGGCCGTAGCGATTGGCCGCTTCGATGTCGCGCTGGGTACGCTTGCGCACGTTATCGAGCTCGGCCACCGCACGCAGGTACTGCTCCCGGTGGCTCCTGGCTCGCTCCTCGGACTCGGCGAGCGCCTGCTGCAGCCGCTCGAGCTCCACCAGCTGAGCCGCCGTCTCCGGCGGCACCGCAGTGGCCTCTGCCCCGGCATCGCCGGAGCGCCCCCGCCCGGACTCGTTCGCACTCATCTCGACAGACCTCCGAAAGACCGCCGCCGCCACAGGCTCAGATCCCGCCATTGCCGGCAGGCCAGCCCCCGGGGTGGGGGTCAGCGCCGTGAATTCAAGGCGGCGCCGAGGAGTTTAGCCGTCATGTCGACGATCGGTATGACGCGCTCGTAGGCCATGCGGGTGGGACCGATGACTCCGAGCACCCCGACCACCGATTCGCCGTCGGCGTACGGAGCCGTGACTACGCTGCAGTCATCGAGGATGCGGAAGCCCGACTCGTGGCCGATGAAGATCTGCACGCCGTCGGCCTTGAGGCTGTGGTCGAGCAGGTACAGAAAGTCACGCTTCTCGTTGAAGGCCTCGAACAGGCGCCGCAGCTTCTCGACATTCGTGAGCTCGGCTACGCCCATGAGATTGGTCTCGCCCTTGATGACGTACTCGAGCGTGCCCTCGCCGCCGCTGTCGAACACCTGCTGCGCCACGGAGATCGCGTCCACCATGATCTGGTTCATGTGGGCGCGTGCCTCGGAGAGCTGGCGCAGGATCTCCTGGCGCACCTCGCGCAGCGATCGGCCGCGGAACTGCTCGTTGAGGTAGTTCGCGGCGCGCTTGAGCTCATCCGGGGAGTAATGGCGCTCGAGCTGAATGATGCGGTTCTGCACTTCGCGCTCGTTGAACACCAGCACCACCAGCGCGCGGTTCTCGGAAAGCCCCACGAACTCGATCTGGGTGATCGCGGCCTGCCGCGTGCGTGGCACGGTCACCACGCTCGCGAGCTGCGTGGCCGAGGACAGCAGCTGCGACACCGTGGCGATGAGGTCCGTCGAGCTGTCGCGACTCGCCTCGACCTGCCGGCGGATCTCGGCGCTCGCGGCCTCATCGAGCGGCCGCAGCTGCAGCAGCGTGTCGACGAAGAAGCGGTAACCCTTGTCGGTCGGCACGCGTCCGGCGGAAGTGTGCGGTGAGGCGACGAAGCCGAGTTCCTCGAGGTCGGCCATGACGTTGCGTATGGTGGCCGAGGAGAGCTGCAGCCCTGACTCCCGCGACAGCACCCGCGAGCCCACCGGCTGGCCGTCCCGGATGTAGCTCTCGATGAGAATCCGCAGCAGGTGTTGAGCCCGCTCGCCTAGGGCCTCGTCCCGAGCTTCGTGCGCCATAGAGCCTGAATGAGTGGCGGTAAGGGCCATTCATGCACAGTCGCGGCCGGAAAGCTAGCCGCGCACCACTACACCGTCAAGCAAACGCCGGGTAGCCGGGCGCCGTGGCCAGCTGTCGCCCGAAGATGTGATGTGCGCCATTGGCTGCCGGCGCGGTGCGCGTGTTACAAAGAGCCCGCTTTAAGTCAAGGGCTCCGACGCATGCCTTTTCCGGTGCGTACCTGCGCGTTAGTCGGCCGATTCGCGGATCCGCGCATTGCGGAGAGCGTCGGCGCGCTGCTGCCGCATCTGGCGAAGCGCGGCGTCGAGGTGCTGCTGAGCGAGGACACCGAGCTCAGCGCAGGCGGCAGCGGCGTCACCTACGTGCCGGAGCGCGAGATCGGCGAGCGCGCCGACCTCGTCATCGCGATCGGCGGCGACGGCACGCTGCTTTACGCCGCGCGGCTCGTGGCGCGCCACGGGGTGCCGTTGCTCGGAGTCAACCGCGGGCGACTCGGGTTCCTCACCGACGTCATGCCGCAGGACATGCTCCCCTCGGTGGACGCGGCGCTCGCCGGAGAGCTCGAGGAGGACGAGCGCCCGCTGCTCACCGCACATCTGCACCGCGGCGGGGCACAGGTGGCGCACGCCTTCGCGCTCAACGATCTGGTCATGCAGAAGCACGACACCGGCCGCACGCTCGACTTCGAGACCCGCATCGACGGCACGTTCGTCAACGCGCATGACGGCGACGGCATCATCGTCGCGAGCCCGACCGGCTCGACCGCCTACGCGCTCTCCTGTGGCGGCCCGATCATCGAACCGCACCTGCCGGCGCTGGTCATCGTGCCCATCTGCGCGCACACGCTCTCCGACCGACCGATCGTCGTCGCAGCGGACTCGGTCGTCGAGATCATGCTGCTCGAGCGGCCCGACACCCAGGCGCACGTCACCTGCGACGGCGTGGTGCTCGGCGCGCTCGCCCCAGGCGAGCGGCTCACCGTCACCACCGCGCGCGAGCGCGTCAAGCTATTGCATCCCCCCGGCCACGACTACTACAAGCTGCTGCGCTCAAAGCTACATTGGGGCCGCGGCAGCTTCGAGCGCTGACCCCATGCTGACACACCTGCAGATCCGCGACTTCGCCATCATCGACGCAGTGGAGCTCGAGCTGCACCCGGGACTCACGGTGCTCAGCGGCGAGACCGGCGCCGGCAAATCCATCCTGGTAGAGGCGCTGCAGCTCATCGCCGGCGGCCGCGCCGGCGCGGAAGTCGTGCGCCACGGCGCCGAGCGCGCCGAAGTCTCGGCCACCTTCGACCTGAGCCGCGCGCCGCGCGAGCTCAAGCAGTGGCTCGTGGAGCAATCGATCGGCAGCGCGACCGAGCTCACCGTGCGGCGCGTGGTGGCGAGCGACGGCCGCTCGCGTGCCTATCTCAACGGCCAGTCGGTGCCGGTGCAGCTGCTGCGCGAGGCGGGCAGCATCCTGGTCGACATCCACGGCCAGCACGAATTCCAGTCCCTCACGCGCAGTGCCGCGCAGCGCGAGCTGCTCGACGGCTATGCCGGGCTCACCGGCGCCGTCGACCAGGTCGGCATCGCTCACCGGGTGTGGCTCGAGTTGCTCAACCGCACGCTCGCGCTCGACAGCAAGGCGCGCGACCGCGACGCCAGGCTGGAGCTGCTGCGCTATCAGGTCCAGGAGCTCGAGGCGCTGCAGGTAAAGCCGGGAGAGAGCGAAGCACTCGCCGGGGAGCACGCCCGGCTCGCCAACCGCGGGCGGCTCGCCGCGGGCATCCGCGCTGCGCTCGGTGAGCTGTACGAGAACGAGGGCGCGAGCGCACACGCGGCGGTGAGCCGCGCGCTGACCTCGCTGCGCGCGCTCGCGGCACTCGACGCGCGGCTCGGCGCGGTGCTGCCGATGCTCGAGGAGGCCTCGATCCACGTCCGGGAGACCGCACGCGAGCTCGGGCACTATGGTGAGTCGCTCGACGTCGACCAGACGCGCCAGGAGCAGGTCGAGCGGCGTCTGGCGGCGATCGAGGAGCTCGCGCGCAAGCACCGCGTGGCGCTGCCCGAGCTGGCGGCGCTGCGCGGGCGACTCGGGGAGGAGCTGGCGGGGCTCGAGCGTGCCGACAGCGATCTCGCCACGGTCCGCAAGGAGCTCGCCACCGCGCTCGAGTCCTACCGCGTGCAGGCCCGCGAGCTTTCCAACAAGCGGCTGGCCGCGGCGCGCACCTTCGCCCGCGACATCAGCGCGCGCATGCAAACCCTCGGCATGGCCGGCGGCCGCTTCGAAGCGGACGTCACCCAGGACGGCAACGCGGATCCGGCCCAGCACGGCATCGACCAGATCGAATTCCGCGTCACTGCCAACCCCGGCCAGCCGCCGCGCGCCCTCGCCAAGGTCGCCTCCGGCGGGGAGCTGGCGCGCCTCTCGCTCGCGGTGCAGGTGTCGGGCGCGAGCGATGAGAGCCGCTGCATGGTCTTCGACGAAGTCGACGCCGGCATCGGCGGGGCCGTGGCGGAGATCGTCGGGCGCGAGCTGCGCACGCTCGCCGAGCGCGGCCAGGTGCTGTGCGTGACGCATCTGCCACAGGTGGCCTCGCAGGCCCACCATCAGCTGCGCGTCGCGAAGCTCACCGACGGGCGCACCACGCGTACCACGCTCACCGCGCTCAGCGCCGAGGACCGCGTCGAGGAGCTCGCGCGCATGCTCGGCGGAATCGAGGTGACCGCGAAGGCCCGCGAACACGCGCGCGACATGCTGGCCGCGGCCGACAAGCCGCCGGCCGGGGCCCCCGAGAAAACCGCCGGCCAGGGCCCCGAGAAGGTGCCACGGCGCGCGCGGGCGCGCGATGCCGCCTCATCCACCGATTCCGCAGAGGGCGGCGACACCGTGCGGCTGCCGCGTCCACCGGCGGCGCGCTAGTCGCGCTCCGCAGCCGATCGCTCGCACCCCGTAGCCGATCGCTCGCGCCCCGTAGCCGATCGCTCGCGCCCCGCACCGGGCGGCGCACTAGCCCGGCGGGCGTTTGCGGTAGGGACAGTGGTCGCGGCGGCAGTGGCCGTAGAGGATCAGCGAGTGGTCGCGGATCGTGAAGCCGAGCTTGCCGGCGACCGCAGTCTGGCGCTCCTCGATGCTCGAGTCGACGAACTCCTCCACACGGCCGCAGTCGAGGCACACGATGTGATCGTGATGCGTGCCCTGATTGAGCTCGAAGACGGCCATGCCGTCCTCGAAGTGATGGCGCGTGACGAGGCCGGCGGCCTCGAATTGGGTGAGCACGCGATACACGGTCGCAAGCCCGATATCTTCGTTGGATTCGAGCAGCGTGCGGTAGATGTCTTCGGCCGACAGGTGGCGCGTGGTGCTGCCCTCGAGGATCTCCAGGATCTTCAGGCGTGGCAGCGTCACCTTCAAACCGGCCTTGCGCAGGTCCTTGCCTTCCACGCGGGCTCTCCCGGCGGACCGCGCCGCCCTCCCAGGCAGCGCGCGGGCCGCGATCAGGTATGATTGCCGGGATGATTATCCCCCATCGCACCAGCGTGCGCCTACCCTGCGCCGCGCTCGCCGCCTTGCTGCTCGGGTCCGCGGTGGCCGGCTGCGTCTATCGCATGGACATTCAGCAGGGCAACTACCTCACGGGCAAGACCGTCGACAAGCTCGAGGTCGGCATGACGCGCGCGCAGGTGCGTTACCTGCTCGGCACACCGATGCTGCCGGACGTATTCGACAAGGACCGCTGGGACTATCTCTTTTATTTCCAGCACTCGCACAACAAGCCGAGACAGCGCCACCTCGCGGTGTTCTTCAAGGACGACAAGGTGGAGCGCTTCGTGCGCGAGAACGTCCCCGAAGCCGCCCCGCAGGCCCCCGACCAGGGCGCACCGATCGAGAAGTTCCCGAAGATCTAATAGCCGGCGCGGCCTTTGCCGCGCTCGCGCTGCGCGCGCTCGCGGCGGCGCTCGCGCGGATCGCGGCGCAGCGGGCGATACAGCTCGATGCGGTCGCCGTCTGCGCAGGGGTCGCTCCGTTGGCGGGGCTCGCCGAAGATGCCGACCGCCGCCGAGTCCCACGGAACCGCCTCATCGCCGGCGAGCGCGCGTGCCGCGCTCAGCGCGTCGGCGATGCTCGCCGACGGCGGCAACTCGACGGTCCACAGATATTGCCGCTCGCGCGTAGCATAGGCGACGCAACAGCGCTTGCCGTCACGCCGGCCCTGCGGCGCTGGTGCGCTCACGGGCGCGACCGCACACGCTCGACGAACGCGCCGACCAGCGAGCCGATGGTGGCGGCGAACTTCGGCTCGAACAGCATGGCGGTGAGCGGATTGCTGAAGGCGAAGCGCATGGTGAGCTCCACGCGACAGCCGCCCTCGATCGGCGTCAGCAGCCACTCGCCCGCGAGCGTGCGAAACGGGCCGCTCACCAGTTGCATGTCGATGCGGCGCTCAGGTTCGAGGGTGTTGCGCGTGGTGAACTCGCCCCGCAGCCCCCCCTGACGCACGCCGAGCGTGGCGAGGATCTCCGTGGGCGAGCGCGACAGCACCCGCGCATGCGTGCACCAGGGCAGAAACTGCGGGTAGCTCTCGATGTCGTTGATGAGCGCGAAAACTTCCGCCGGCGGCCTGTTGACGAGCGCCGAGCGCTTGACCTCTCGCATGGTGACATTGTCCCATTACGGCCGCCCATGACCAAAGCGACCGAAGCCCCGCGCCTGATCGCCGAGAACCGCAAGGCGCGCTTCGACTATTTCATCGAGCAGCGCTACGAGGCGGGCCTGGCGCTGCAGGGCTGGGAGGTGAAGGCCATGCGCGCCGGGCGAGCGCAGCTCAAGGAAGCGTACGTGTACCTGCGCGGCGGCGAGGCATTCCTCATCGGGGCGCATCTCTCGCCGCTCGCGTCGGTATCGACGCACGTCACGCCCGACCCGGTGCGCACCCGCAAGCTCCTGCTGCATCACAGCGAGCTGCAGGGTCTGATCGGCGCGGTCGAGCGGCGCGGCTACACGCTGGTGCCGCTCGAGCTGTACTGGAAGAACGGGCGCGCCAAACTGCAGCTCGGGCTCGCCAAGGGCAAGAAACAACACGACAAGCGCGCGGTGGAGAAGGAGCGCGACTGGCAGCGCGACAAGGCGCGGCTGCTGCGGCGCGGCTGACGACTACTCCGGCGGCAGCTTGTCGTTCTTCAGCTCGTACACCAGCCCGAGGGTCGTCAGCGTGTCACGCCGGCCGGAACCCGGTGGCGGACTGCTGTTGTCGATCAGCTTGTAGCCGGCCGACAGCGCCAGGCGACCGGTCATCTTCACCTGCAGCGCAACGCTCGCGTTGGTGAGCGTGTTCTCCTTGCCGGACTGCACCGTGGCGAGAGCAAGCAACTTGGTGGAGGGATTGAAGTCGTGCTCGAAGGCCAGGCCGGCGTCGAGGATCGCATCGCTCTCCTCGGGTTGCTCGGTACTGCTGATGATGCCGCCGATGTCATCTTTCACGAGGATCTCGGGGCGCAGCCGACGGTAGCCGGCGCCGATCTGCGCGCTGAGCTTGGTGGCGTCGGTGTCGATGAACTTGTAGCCGACACCGGTCTTCACCGCCGCCTGGTAGGCAAAGCCGCTGAAGCGGTCATCGTCGTAGCGCCCTCCCGTGTACCAGTAGAACCTCGGCGTGATGTTGTAGTTGGCCTGCAGGAAGGCATCCCAGGCCTGCGCGGTGGTCTCACCCTGGGTCGAGCCGTAGAGGCCATCGAAGCCGAAGAGCAGCTTCCAGTCCCCCATGACATGCGCGGCGTGGAACAGCACGTTTCCGGCGCTGTTATCGGTGTTGCCGCCGGTCTTGCTGTAGCCGAGCACGCTGCGGATGGCCCAGGTGGGGTCGCCGGGGCCGATCGGCGCGGTATCTGCCCCGGCGACCTGAGCCAGCACGCTCGCCGCCACGAGACCGAGCAGAGCCTGAGTACGCATGCGAAAGCCCTCTCCCTGGCCAGGTTATGTCACCTTGGAACCTTACCGAGCCGGCGGGGGCGGCGCGAGCGCTGTCTCGAGCTCGAACGCTGCGACGTGAGCGCAGCGGTGCTTCAAAAGTACGGCGCGCGGCGCCCTGCGGTATGCTGCCGGCGTTGACCTCGTGGGGGGCGACCGGTTTCGACGTGGGTTGCGAACCTTCAGGGGCGTACCGAGGTGCAGTGTCCTCGTAAATACTGCTGCAAATCATAGTTGCCAACGACGACAACTACGCTCTGGCTGCCTAATCGCAGCTGACCTCTGGCCGGCTCGTGCCTGTGCGACCGGTC
Organism: Steroidobacteraceae bacterium; assembly: GCA_035516875.1. Lineage (GTDB taxonomy): Bacteria > Pseudomonadota > Gammaproteobacteria > Steroidobacterales > Steroidobacteraceae > 13-2-20CM-66-19. The sequence goes on along the minus strand of DATIZW010000046.1, from coordinate 1,167 downwards.
CAGGGGACGCGTTCACAGGATCGCGTGCCGGCGTGCGACAGGCCGGTACGTTAAGAGTCACTGTCCGCTGGCGTTGCGTCTTCCCTGCTCCTCGGGTAGCGCCGCGCGAGAACTAAAGAGAGAGCTACGTACGTAGATGCTGAAGTCTAGGACTTACGGACGGGGGTTCGATTCCCCCCGCCTCCACCACCTGAGGCGGTTCCCGGTGCCGACAGGGCCGGGATTCCGCCCCTCTGTTAGTCGCGGATCGGGCAAGAGACGTCCGTTTCTTCACGCTGAGTTCTCAGACCCTGGGAACGAGGTCATCCCTATGTCCGCGCGGACGTTAGGGGATTACACTCGGGTGGGGATACAGGGAATCGCATCTCGCGTGGACTCCTGCATGGCAACAAGAATAACGGTCAAGGGACAAGTCACCATTCCCAAGAAGGTCCGCGTCGCTCTCGAGCTCGCGCCGGGCGACGGTGTGGAGTTCGAGCCCACCGGCACCGGGCAGTTCGTAGTGCGCAAGGCGCACCCGACGGCGACGGCGCCGCGCTCGCGCCGGCGCGAGCGGCGGCCGCCGCCGAAGGACGAGGCGCAGATGCGGCGACGAGCCGAGGAGCTGCTCGCACTGCTGCGCGGGCTCGACTGACGGCGGCGGACGGCGCGGACGGCATGGACGGCACGGACGGCGCGCCGCTTCAGACTTCGCGCTGCCCTTCGAGCGTGGTGAGCGGGCCGTAGAGATCCGGACGGCGGTCGCGGAACACGAACCAGTTGTCGCGCAGCTTCGCGACGGCCGCCAGGTCGAAGCTGTGCACCAGCACCGCATCGCCCTCTTCCGCGGCTTCCGCGACTTTCGCGCCCAGCGCATCGGCGATGAACGACGAGCCGTAGAAGCGGATATACAGGCCCTGCGGATCCTGCAGCGAGCGCTCGAGACCGTAGCGGTTGGCGGCGATGAGCGGTGTCAGGTTGGCCGCCGCGTGCCCCTGCTGTGTGCGCTGCCAGTGCTCGCGCGAGTTCACCGGCAGCGCCGGCGGCGGCTCGCTGCCGATCGCGGTAGGAAAGAAGAACAGCTCCGCCCCCATGAGCGCCATGACGCGGGCGGTCTCGGGAAACCACTGGTCCCAGCAGATGCCGACGCCGATGCGCGCGAAGCGCGTATCCCAGGCGCGAAAGCCG
>DATIZW010000045.1:0-4705 GCA_035516875.1 Steroidobacteraceae bacterium | reverse complement strand
GGAGAGCGGCGGCGCAGCACGAATACCGCGGCGACTGCGGCCGCGTAGAACGGCCAGATGCCGAGGATGAACTTATCGGCGAGCTGCGCGAAATCGTTTTGCAGTACGTAGGCCACGCCGAGCACGCTCGCGAGCGCGATGGCCACTGACGGGGTACTGAAGCGCGGTGAAACGTGCGCCGCCGCGCGGAAGAACAGCCCGCGGTCGGCCATCGCAAAGAAGATGCGCGACCCGGTCAGCATCGAGGCGTGCAGGCTGCTGAAGGCCGACACCACGACGGCCACGGCAACCACGGCGGCGCCCGCGCCAGAAAGGAGGGGAATGCGTTCAGCGACGGTTGCGGCGATGAGCTTCGACTGCGCCATCTGCGCGGGGGCGAGCGCGTACAGGAAGCCCACGTTGACGAGGAGGTAAACCAGCATCACGCAGGCGGCACCGGCGATGAGCGCCAGCGGGAGGTTACGCTGCGGGTCGCGGATCTCACCGGCGACCGCCGTGGCGTCGGCCCAGCCGTCGTAAGTCCACATGACTGGGATGAGCGCGCTCGCCAGCATCCAGGGGCTCACGCCCGCCGACCAGGCGGGCATGAGGGGCGCGGCACGCGCGCCCGTGGCAGTGAATGCGAGCAGGCCGAGCGCAAGCAGCACTGCATACTTCACGACGGTCGAGGCGCTCAGCACCGCCGCCGCACGCTGCACGCCCACGTAGTTGATGATGCCGACCACGACGATGGCGAGCGCGGCGGTCTGTCGGACCTGCACAGCGGAGAGAGGCACGAAGTAGCCGAGATACTCGGCGAAGATGGTTGCAATCGCCCCGAGTGCCGCGGCGCGTATGACAACGAGCTCGGTCCAGCCGAAGAGGAACGCGGGCAGCGGCCCGTATCCCTCGAGGAGGTAGGCAAAGATCCCGCCCGAGCGCGGCAGAGCAGCGGCGAGCTCGGCGACCGTGAGCGCGCCGCACAGCGCGACGATGCCGCCCAGCACCCAGCACAGCAGCATCGCCCCGGGCGCCTGGAGCTGAGCGGCGACCGTGGCCGGGACGCGGAAGATGCCGCTGCCGATCGTGATCCCCACCGACACGGCGATGGTCTGGAGCAGGCTCACCGAGCGTGGCATGCGCTCGCCCCACTGGTCAGCCACTGGCGAATCTCGCAGCGAGCAGCTCTATCCAGTGACGTACCGGCAGCGGCGTGGCGCTGCGGATGTGAGCCAGGCAGCCGATGTTGGCGGTAGCGATGACGTCAGGCGCGCCGCTCTCGAGCGCGGCCACCTTGGCGCGCAGCAGCTCGCCTGAAAGCTGCGGTTGGAGGATCGAATAGGTTCCCGCCGAGCCACAGCAGCGGTGTCCGTCCGTGACGGGGGTCAGCGTAAATCCGGCCGCGGTCAGCAACGGCTCGACCACGCCCCTCACGCGCAGCGCATGCTGCAAGGTACAGGGCGCCTGAAACGCGACGCGCAGCGGCGGATCCCTGCGTGCCGTGCCCTGGACTTGAGCGAGCGCAGCGCTTACCGCCTCGCTCTCCGTGGCGAGCAGCTGGCTGATGTCGCGCGCCAGTGCGCTGATGCGGGCGGCGCGCGCGGCGTAAGCGGGATCGTCTTCGAGCAGCCGCCCGTAGTCGCACACCATGGCGGCACAGGCGCTCGCGGTCACCACCACCGCCTCCGCTCCCGCCTCGATGTGCGGCCAGAGCGCGTCTACGTTGCGCCGCGCCTCGCCGCGAGCCTCGGCGTGCGCCGAGAGATGATGGTTGAGCGCTCCGCAACAGCCGGCATCCCCTGCAACCATCGCCGCGATGCCGATACGGTCGAGCACCTGCGCGGCGGAGGGATCGATGTCCGGGGCAAGCGCGGGCTGGACGCAGCCCTGGAGAAGTACCACGCGCCGCGCATGACGCGGCGGCGGCCACGCGGGCTTCGGGGCGCGCAGCGCCGGGAGCGGCGCAGACGCTGCGTGAAGACGTGCCCGGAGCGCTTGCGGCAGAAGCGCACGGACGGCGTGGGCCGCAGCGAGCAGTGCCCGCACGCGCTCGCGATGCGGCACGAGCTGGCGCAGCAGGTAGCGCTTGAGGCGCACGCCTCGCCCGCGAGGCACGCGCTCCTCCGTCAACGCGCGCCCGAGGTCGAGGAGCCGGCCGTACTGCACGCCGGACGGGCAAGCGCTCTCGCAGGCGCGGCAGGTGAGGCAGCGGTCGAGATGCAGCTGCGTGCTCGCCGTCACCGGCGCACCCTCGAGCAGCTGCTTCATGAGATAGATGCGCCCGCGGGGGCTGTCGAGCTCGTCGCCGAGAAGCTGATACGTCGGGCATGCGGGAAGACAGAACCCGCAGTGCACGCAGCTGCGCAGGATCGCATCGGCCTCACGGCCCTGCGGTGTAGCGCTGATGAAATCGGCGAGTGCGGTCTGCATACCTTCCGATTCCATCAACCCGAGGCCGGGCGGGAGCCGTGAAGGGGCGATTCTACGCGCAATCGCGCAGCGGCAACGCCGGGTGCGGCGTACGCCAGGTGCGGTGTGCGCCAGGTGCGGTGTGCGCCAGGTGCGGCGTGTGCCGAGTGCGCGGACCTGCGGGCGCAGGTCAGCTAGCCGGTGATGACTCTCAGGCGCTGCGTGCGCGAGGCATCGCCCATCTCGTTCACCCGCCGCAGCAACTCGCGTGCAGCGTCCGCCTGCAGCGGCCGGCTCAGGAGAAAGCCCTGCGCGTCCTGGCAGTCCTGCTCCTGGAGAAAGGTGAGCTGCGGGAAGTTCTCGACGCCCTCGGCGGTCACGTTGATGCGCAGCGAGCGCGACATGGCGATGATCGCCGCCGCGATCGCCCGATCGTCGCTCCCCTCGGTGATGCTGGTGACGAACGAGCGATCGATCTTCAGCCGGTCCACGGCGAAGTGGCGCAGCCGGCCGAAGCTCGAGTAGCCGGTGCCGAAGTCATCGATGGCGAGCGAGATGCCGAGCGCCTTCAGCTGATTGATGGCCTTCTCCGCCCATGCCTCGTCGGCCATAACCACCGACTCGGTAATCTCGAGCTCGAGTACCCCCGGCGGCAGACCCGTCTCCCTGAGAATCTCGGCCACCTCGTTCGGATATTCGGCGAGGGCGAACTGACGACCGGAGACATTGACCGCCATCCGCTGCACCGGCAGGCCTTCGTTGCGCCACGCCTGGGCCTGCTGACACGCGGTGTGCAACGCCCACTTGCCGATGGCGAGGATCAGGCCCGTTTCCTCGGCAACCGGTATGAACTCGACGGGGCTCACCGCGCCGAGCTCGGCGTTCGTCCAGCGCAACAGCGCCTCCACGCCCGAGATCGACCCGCTGCGTACGTCGAACTGCGGCTGGTACTGGAGCGAGAACTCGTTGCGCTCGAGCGCGCCGCGCAGTTGCTCCTCGATGGTGAAACGGTGCAGCGCGGTGGCATTCATGGACACGTCGAAGTAGGCAAAGGTACCGGGACTGCGGCGCTTGGCGAAGTACATGGCGAGATCCGCGTTGCGCAGCAGCGTCTCGGCATCCGCGCCGTCCTGAGGAAAGATCGCGATGCCCACGCTTGGCGTGACTACCAGCGAATTCGAGGCGAGCTGCATCGGCTCGCGCAACGCCAGGATGAGCCGCTCGGCCACTGCGCCGGCATCGACGGTGCTGCGCAGGCTCGGCAGCAGCACCATGAACTCATCGCCCCCGAGGCGCGCAATGTCGCCGACCCGGGTGCTGTTGGACCCCGCGACCGAGTCGCTGCCGTAGCGCAACGAGCCGCGCAGCCGGTCAGCGACCACGCAGAGGAGCTCATCGCCCACGGCGTGGCCGAGGGTGTCGTTGACGCGTTTGAAGTTATCGAGGTCGAGATACAGCACCGCGAGGTTCCCGCCCTTGTCCTTGGCCACCTGCAGCGCGCCCACCAGGCGGTTGTGCGACTGCTCGCGGTTCGGCAGCCCGGTAAGCGTGTCGAAATACGCCAGCCGTACGATGCGCCGCTCGGCCCGCCACTTGCTGCCGAGCGCAATGCTCATCTGCCGCACCTCGTGCGGGTGGAAGGGCTTCTGCAGGTAGGAGAGCTTGTCCTCGGGGGGCACGAAGCCGCCGATTTCACCTGGATCGGCATCGGAGTAGGCCGTGCAGATGACGATCTCGATGGCCGGGTCAAGCTCGCGGATCTGCGTCGCCGCCCACACGCCGTCGGGGCCGGGCGGCATGCGCACGTCGAGGAACACCACGGCGAAGGGCTCGTTACGCGCCAGGCTCTCCTTCACGGCGGCGACCGCCTGGGTCGCCTGCTCGCAGAACACCGGCTCGAAGCTGGTTGCCGCGCGTGCGGCCGCGCGCCGCAGCGCCTCGGCGGGATTCTTGCGGAACAGCCGGCTGCGCAGCTCGTGGAAGCCCGTCATCTCCAGGTTCACTTCGCTCGAGCAGAGCACCTGCCGGTAGGCCTCGCGGATCTCGGGCTCGTCGTCGACCACGAGTACGCGAATCGGTGTTGGGGTACGTTCAGCCATGGGAGGACCTCAGGCAGCTCCGGCGATCGGAGCGGTTTCACGGGCGGCGAGCGGCACCAGCAGGTGCAGCGAGGCACCGCGCCCCGGGCCGTCGCTGGCGGCCCAGATCCGCCCGCCGAGCGCGCCGATGGCGTTGGCGCACCAGTGCAGGCCGATCCCGTGGTTGGTTTCCGGCGATTTCGTGGAAAAGCCCTTCTCGAAGACGCGCTCGAGATTCT
>DATIZW010000044.1:0-5875 GCA_035516875.1 Steroidobacteraceae bacterium | reverse complement strand
GATCACCTGCGGATGCCACTCGAACAACATGCGGTAGACCGCCTTGGTGGTCTCGTGCACCTGCTGGTGCGCGTCGCGGTTGATGTCGACGAACGCATAGCGTGACCAGTAGGGGGGCGCCTGCCGCGGCAGGGTGGCCTGGTCGGTCTTGCCCTTGAGGTAGCGGTAGAACCACTCGACCTGCTTGTCGCGGCCGTCGGGATTGGCGACCGGGTTGATGAGCACCACCACGTTCTCGCGGATCCGGCGGATCATCGGCTGCTCGGACGCCGCCAGGCGGTAGGCGAGCTCGAGCACCGATTCCGTCGAGCCGCTCTCATCCGAGTGGAGACCCGCGTTGATGTAGTAGATGGGACGCGCCGTGGCGATAAGCTCGTCCACCGTCGCCGGGTCGGTCTTTCTGGGGTCGGCGAGCGCCGCGGTGGCAGCCTTCAGGCGTTCGAGGTCCTTGATGCCGGCCTCGTCCGCGATGGCGAGCAGCACGATCTCGCGGCCCTCTTCCGAGTGACCCAGGGTGAAGAAGCGAACGCGTGGCGAGGATGCCGCGAGCGCCCGGAAGTAGGCATATGTGGTCGCCGAGTTCACGAGCTCGCCGGGAGCGCCGGGAATGCGATGCAGGAAGGCGCGCGGCGAGGTGACGCCCGGCGCAGCCGGCAGATACGACACCCAGGGCGAGAGGAAGCGCGGCTCGGTCGTCGCGCGTGCGATCTCTTCCGCGGAGCCGGGCTCGGCGATGTCCGGAGTGACCTGAGCGCACACCATCCCGGGCATGAGGGCGATGGCCGTCAGCGCCGGAAGCAACTTGTTGTACATGAGTCTTTCCTGCGGCAGCGCCCGCGGCGTGCGTGGAGGCGGGGAGCATAGCGGTCGCGGACCCCGTGAGCCACAACTGAACGAGTGCTCAACGCAGTGCAAACGGTGCGACCCGGCGTCCTAGCGCGCCCGTTTCGGTGCCAACCGCTCGCGGAAGAAGAATGCGAGCCCAATGCCGATGAGGACCATCGAGCCACCGACGACTTTGACTGCGATGAGTGCCGGGTTGGCACTGTGTGTGGGCGGGATCATCGCCGCCACGGCACCGAGGAGCGTCACGGCAATGCCCGACGCCGCGGCCAGCCAGCAGGCCCATGTCCCATGCGGCAGCGGCGAGCCCTCGGCGGGAGTCCCGCCGGCACGCCGCCGCAGTACCGGCAGTGCGGCGAACATATAGATGAGCGGTATGAAGCCGAGGATGATGGACATGTCGATGAGCACCAGGAAGGCTTCATGGATCGCCGAGCCCGAGAGCGCGGCGAGAAGGATCAGCGTCGTGATCGCACCCTGAACGATGAGCGCCATGTACGGTGAGCCGAACCGCGGATGCAGGGCGCCGACTCTGCGGGGCAGATAACGATCGAGACCGAAAAGAAACGGCAGCCGCGCCGTGCCCGCGACCCAGGCGCCGAGCGTCCCGACCTGCGACAGTGCCACGAGTGCCGCAGTCAGCCCGCCGAAAGCCGCCATGCCGAGACGCGCACCGACCGCGGTGAGTGCCTGGGGGATGCCGCTGATCAGGTTGATCTCGGCCGCCGGCAGGGCAACGAGCAGCGCGGCGGTTCCCGCTACATAAAGGACGGGAACCACCAGGCAGGAGATGAGGACCGCACGGGCAATGGTCGGGCGTGGATTCCTGATCTCCCCACCCAGTATCGGGCCGAGCTCCAAGCCGACATAGGCGAGTGCCATGGCGGCGAAGCTCGCCAGGGTGGGGAGTGAAGTGAAGTCCGGGAGAAGCGCAGCCTGCGTGAAGGAGGTGGCGCTGCCCAACTCATGCCACGCCAGTGCACCGCCGCCGAAGATGATTGCGCCCGCCAGCCAGGTGGCGATGCCGCCCACGTTCTGCAGCCACTTGGCGCGATCGAGACCCATCACGTTGAGGAGCGTGGCGAACCAGAGCGCCCCAAGACAGATCCCGGCGTTGTAGAGCGGACTGTCGGCGAGCGCGAGTGCGCTGCCGCCTCTCACGTAGAGCAGCACGCCGGCGATGTACAGCAGGAGCGACGGGAAGAAAACCAGGTTGCCCACCCAGTAGCACCACCCGACGACGAAGGCATGCAGATCGCCGAAGGCCGCCCTGCACCAGATGTAGATGCCGCCCTCCCCCGGCAGACGTGAGCTCAGCTCGAGCACCGTGAGCGCCGAGGGCACGAAGAAGGTGAGCATGCCGAGCACCCACAGGGTGAGGCTCGATGGCCCGATCCGGGCGGCGATCGACAACCAGCGGAAGGAGATGATCGCCGCAACGCTCATCAGCACGAGATCGAGCGTGCCGAGACTGCGGCGCAGTCGCAGCGCGGCGTCGCGATCGCCGGCCTCGCTCACCGCGGACGCTCAGCGCGATCGTGAGGACCCATGCAGGGCCTGCAAAGTCAGTTCCGCAAGACGGCGAACCTCCGCGATGCTGTTATAGAGCTGTGCCGACACGCGCAGCAGCGCGAATGGACGCCGCGAGACCCATGCTTCCACGCCGCGCTCACGAAACCAGGTGGCGAGCGCGTCGCCTTCGAGGTGGCTCGCCGCGGCGCCCTCCGCGGCCGGCGGCAGCGGCATCGATGCCATCGAGCCGATCATCGCCTCGGGACACGGCGGATCGATACCGAGCGCTGCGCAGAGGTGTGCCCGTGATTCGACGGCAAGCGCGTGGTTGCCTGCCATGAGCTGCGGCCAGCCACCGGGCAGCAACGTTCCGAGGTAATCGACGGCCGCGGGCACGCACAGCCAGGCGCTCGGATCGAAGGTACCGATCCAATCGAACTCGGCATGAAAGCCCGCCTCGTAGCCGTGGCTGATGACGGTCGGGTGCAGGTCGGAGTGCCGATCACGCCGCACGTGCAGGAAGGCGGCCCCCTTGGGCGCGCACAACCACTTGTGGGCGTTGCCCGTGTAATAGGCAGCACCAAGCTGCGCAAGCGCCACCGGCACCATGCCCGGCGCGTGCGCACCATCGACGAGCGTCTCGATGCCCCGCGACCTGAGCTCACGAACCAGTCGTTCGATCGGCAGCACGAGCGCGGTCGGACTCGTCACGTGGTCGAGAAGTGCGAGCCGCGTGCGCGCGGAGACTCGGGCCATGACCGCCGTGACGATCTCCTCTTCGTCGCGCACCGGGAAGGGAATCGCGGCGGTCACCACCCGGGCACCGCTGCGGGATGCCACGTAGTCGAGTGTCTTGCGACAGGCGGCATAGGTATGCGAGGTCGCGAGCAGCTCGTCTCCTGGCGCAAAGGCGAGCGAGCGCAGCACGACGTTGATTCCCGCGGTGGCATTCGGCACGAAGACGAGATCGGCGGCATCCGTGCCGAGGAAGCCTGCGAGCGCGGTACGTGCCGACTGCAGACGCTCGGGTAGTCGGCGCGACAGAAAATCGACGGGCTCGCGCTCCATCTCGAGCTGCAGCGCTCGTTGCACTTCGAGCACGGCGCGCGGGCACGCGCCGTAGGATCCGTGGTTCAGGTAGACGACCGACGGATCGAGGCACCACAGCGAGCGAAAATCCTGACTCACGCGGGGCGCATGCTAGCATGTGTATGGCGGCCAAAATTCAACACGCGCACGGCCGCCAAGACCCGGATGGATGTTTTCGATTACATCGTGGTTGGAGCGGGTACGGCCGGCTGCGTGGTCGCAGCGCGTCTGTCCGAGAACGTCAGGCGCAGCGTTCTGCTGCTCGAGGCCGGCGGCTCCGACCTGCGCTTCTGGGTGCGGGTGCCGATCGGTTACGGCCGCACCTTCAACGATCCGCGCGTCAACTGGATGTACGAGTCGCAGCCGGAGCCGGCGCTTTGCGGACGCCGCGGGTTCTGGCCGCGCGGCAAGGTCCTCGGCGGCTCGGGCTCGATCAACGACATGATCTACATCCGCGGTTTCCCCTGGGACTTCGATGGGTGGGAGGCGCACGGCAATCCCGGCTGGGCGTGGCGGGATGTATTGCCGTATTTCAGGAAGATCGAGGATTACCCGGGTGGTGAGGCGGAATATCGCGCGAGCGGCGGCCCGATCCGTGTCAGCGACATGGCGAACGGCGCGCATCCCCTGTGCTTCACCTTCCTCGAGACCTGTCGTCGTCTCGGCTACCAGGTTCTCAGTGATTTCAACGCCGCCCCGCTCGAGGGCGTCGGTATCTACCAGATCACGACTCGCGGCGGGATGCGCATGTCGACCGCGCGGGGGTATCTGCGCCCGGCGCTGCGACGCGCAAACCTCAGGCTCCTCTTGCGCGCGCATGCCCTGCGCCTGCTCTTCGACGGTACTCGCGCCAGCGGTGTCGCCTTCCGTCACCGGGGTGGCACGCGCGAGGCCCGCGCGCGGCGCGCTGTGATCCTGTGCCTCGGCTCCGTCAATTCGCCGCAGCTGTTGCAGCTCTCAGGCGTCGGCGACACCGATCTCCTGCGCCGTCACGGAATAGCCTTGGTCGCGCACAGTCCCCAGGTCGGATATAACCTCCAGGATCACCTCGACCTCTCCTACGTGTATCGCTCCCGCGTGCCGACACTGAACGATGCGTTCTATCCCCTCGCCGGGAAGCTCAAGGCGGGCATGCGCTACCTGCTCACGCGGACGGGCCCCCTCGCCATGAGCATCAACCAGAGCGGCGGGTTCCTGCGCAGCGATCCGCGCCAGCCTCATCCCAACCTGCAGATCGTCTGCAGTCCGGTGAGTTACGATCCCCTCACCTGGCCGCTGCGGCGGCTGCTGAAGCCCCATCCCTTTTCCGGATTCGTCGTCTCCTTTCAGTCCTGTCGCCCGACGAGCCGCGGCCGCATCGAGATCCGCTCGGCCAACGCCTTCGACCCGCCGCTGATTTTCCCCAACTATCTGAGCACCGAGCACGACCTCGCCGAGGTCCCGGCCGGTGCGCGCCTGCTGCGCAGGATAGCCGCCACCTCGCCGCTTGCCGACGTCATCGAGACCGAGCTCGAGCCCGGGCCCGGCAAGGTGAGCGACGCGGAGCTGTTGCAGGACTTTCGCGAGCGGGCCACGACCGTCTATCACCCGGTGAGCAGCTGTCGCATGGGCCCGGATCCCGAGAGCGCGGTGGTCGATGCGCGGCTGCGCGTGTACGGGGTGGCGGGCCTCAGGGTTGTCGACGCCTCGGTCTTCCCGAGCGTCACCTCCGGCAATACCAATACCCCGACCACCATGGTGGCCGAGAAGGCGGCCGACCTCATCAAGGAGGAAGACGGCGGTTGATCGCGGTTCGGCCTCTCACCCGCGCCTCATTTTCAGGATGTGCTGCGAGGCCTACTTGTACGCCGTCCAGATGGTTTTCAAGTCGGTGTACTTGTCGATCGCATGGGGTGAGCGGTCGCGGCCGAACCCCGACTGCTTGAAACCGCCGAACGGTGTGGCGATGGTCGAGCGGTCGAAGCTGTTGACCCAGACCGTCCCGGCGCGCAGCGCGCTCGCCACCCGGTGCGCTGCGTTGATGTCGGTGGTCCAGACGGCCGCCGCAAGACCGTAAATGCTGTCGTTGGCCATCAGCACCGCGTCGTCTTCCTTGCTGAATGAGGTGACAGCGAGCACTGGGCCAAAGATCTCCTCCCGCGACACGCGGGCTTCCGGACGCACCCTGTCGAGAATCGTCGCCTCGACATAGTAGCCACCGGTCTCCGCCAATGCGCGCTTGCCGCCGAGCGCGAGCTGTGCGCCCTCGGCGATGCCGGTGTCGATGTAGCCGAGCACCCGCCGCATATGGCCCTCATCGATCAGTGCCCCCATCTGTGTCGCCGGGTCGAGCGGATTGCCGAGCGTGATGCCCGCCGTGACGCGACGGATGGCATCGAGCAGCTGTTCCCTGACGCTCTGGTGCACCAGGACGCGCGAGCCCGCGTTGCAG
>DATIZW010000043.1:0-9484 GCA_035516875.1 Steroidobacteraceae bacterium | reverse complement strand
ATTCTCATCGGCGGTTCCTTGGGCAGCGACGGTCGCGTCCGAGCCGACCATCGTACGGAGTGGGGCGCGGGCGGCCAGACCAAACGCTGTTAAGAAACCGCGCGGGACGACCGGGGAAGAGGAGACCGCCCCAACGGGGCGGTCCCGCGATCGACACTCAGCAGCTTGCGATTGCTCCCCGCGTGCGGCTAGTGCGCGAGATCGCCGGACACGCAGGCAGCGCACGCAATATAGCGCCGCCCGCCAGCGCTGTCACAGCACCCGAAGTGCGTGTCCAATCTGGCACGATTGAGCCAGGCCTGGCATGGCCTCACCGGCAGCGGTGAAGGGGATTCATAATGTGGGGCCTGTTCACAGCCCGCAATGCAGGAGTGTGCCGATGAAGCCCGAAACGATCAGCGAGCACCGCAGCTTCGGCGGCGTGCAGGGCTTCTACCGCCATCAATCCACGGTGATCGGTCTGCCGATGCGCTTCTCGGTGTACCAGCCGCCGCAGGCCGCGCAGCGCGCCGTGCCGGTGCTCTTCTATCTCGCCGGCCTCACGTGCACGGAAGAGACGTTCATGATCAAGGCCGGCGCGCAGCGCGTCGCCGCGCAGCTCGGCCTGATGCTGGTGACCTGCGATACGAGCCCGCGCGACACCGGGATCGCGGGCGAGGCGGATGACTGGGAATTCGGCAGCGGGGCCGGATTCTACCTGAACGCCACGCAGCCGCCGTGGTCGCGCTATTTTCGCATGTATGACTACGTGCTCGAGGAGTTGCGCGCGACGGTGCTCGCCGACTTTCCGGCGCTCGCCGGCCGGCTCGGCATCTTCGGGCATTCGATGGGAGGACACGGCGCGCTGGTGCTCGCGCTGCGGAACCCCGACGTCTACAGGTCCGTCTCGGCGTTCGCGCCCATCTGTGCGCCCATGCACTGCCCGTGGGGACAGAAGGCCTTCAGCCGTTACCTGGGCGAAGACCGCGCGCCGTGGAAGGCCTACGACGCCGCCGAGCTGCTCGCCACGCGTGGCAAGCGGGTCTTTCCGCAGATCCTCGTCGATCAGGGACTCGCGGACAAATTCCTGCCGCAGGGCCAGCTGCTGCCCGAGCGGCTCGAATCCGCCTGCAAGACTGCCGGCCAGCCGCTCACGCTGCGCCGTCAGGACGGCTACGGGCACGATTACTATTTCATCGCCACGTTCATCGAGGATCATCTGCGCTTTCACGCCGAGGCGCTCGCGGCGCTCGCGGACGGCTGAGCCTGCGCTCCTCAAGCGGCGGCTCTATACTCAACTGCGGGGGAGTCCGACGACGCAGCAGATGCGGGCGCACCAGCAGATGACATCGGGCACGCGCGCTGCGGCCGGCGCAGTGCCGCTCGGGGCTGCGCTCCTCGCGCTCCTCGCGCTGCTCGCCGCCTGCGCCGCTGCCCCGCCGCCTGCGCCGCTCGAGCCGGCGCAGACTGCGGCGCAGTACGGCGCGCGACGTCTCGAGGCACTCTCGCCCGCGCTGCCGCCGCCGACCAGCGGCTGGGACAGCGCGCAGTGGCTCGCCGCGGCGTTGCAGCTCAACCCCCAACTCTCCGAGGAGCGCGCCGAGGTGGCGGCCGCCGCCGCCGGCGAGCGCACCGCCGCGGAGCGGCCCAACCCCTCGATGCAGCTGTTCGCGGAGTACCTCACCAGCGCCGCGCAGACCGCCTCCTGGCTCTACGGACTGTCACTGGAATTCCTGTTGCGCCAGCCCGGTGAGCGCGATCGCGCCCGCCACCGTGCCGCGCTGCAGACGGCGCTCGCGCAGTCCGACCTCAGCGACTCGATCTGGCAGGTGCGCGCCGCACTGCGCCTGGCACTGCTCGATGCCGTGTCGGCGTACGACGAGCAGGCATTGCTCGAGTCGCTGATCGCCGAGCGGCGTGCGCTGCTCGAGAGCGATCGCGTGCGACTCTCGCTCGGCGACATCGCGCGCCCGCAGCTGCGCGCCGACGAGCTGGAGCTTTCACGGGCCGAGCAGCGCGCCCAGCACAGTGGGGCACGCGGCGCGGACGCGCGCGCCCGCCTCGCTGCCGCGGTCGGCGTGCCAGTCGCGGCGCTCGAGAACGTTCCGCTGCGCTGGAGCGACTGGGCAGAGATCGGCGCACTCGCGGTCACGACACCCGAGCGCTGGCGCAGCGAAGCACTGATCGGGAGGCCACAGATCGTGCACGCGCTGCGCCAGTACGACCTCGCCGAGGTCAGCCTGCAGAGTGAGCTCGCCAAGCGCTGGCCGCAGCTGCATGTCACACCGGCCTATGCCTGGGGCGGAGATGGCGTGCAGCAGAACACCCTGTACGACATCGCCACCGAGGCCGGCGTCGCCGTGTCATTCGAGTTGCCGATCCTCAACCAACATCAGGGTCCGATCGGCGAAGCCGTCGCGCGGCGTACCGCCGCGGGGGAGCATCTGCGGGCGGTGCAGGCGCAGATCTTCGAGCAGATCGACCGCGCCGAGCTGGCGTGGCCCGCCGCGCGACAGGCGTGGTCCGACACGCGCAAGGCCGCCGAGATCGCCGATCGGCAGAGTCAGGCCGAACAGCGCGCGCTCAGTGCCGGCGCGAGCGAGCGTGCGAGCCTCGTCGCCGCGCAGATCGCGGCCACCGAAGCGCGGCTCTCGGTGTTGCAGGCGGCCTACACGGCCGAGATTGCCTTCGGCGAACTCGAGGACGCTTACCGCCGCCCGCTGCACGGCGCCGAGAATCCATGGTCCGCCCTCGCGCCGCAGAGCTGATGCACTGCGTCCGGGCACTGCCATTGATGCTGCTGATAGCGGCGGCGGTGGGCGGCGCAGCGCCGCAACGGCCGGATGAGCCGGACGAGCAAAAAGATCGGCAGGAGCAGAGGGATCGCCAGGAGCAAAAAGAGCAGAACGATGACGAGAACAAAGCGCCTGCGCCGCTATCCCTGACACCGTCGCAGCAGCAAGCCGTTGGTATCCGCATCGAGCATCCGCTGGCACTCAGCACCGCACCGGCGATCGAGGCGTATGGTACGGTGCTCGATCCTGCGATCCTGGTGACGGATCTTGGGCGCATGGAGAGCGCGCAGGCCGCGGCCGCGGCCGCCGAGGCCGAAGCCGCACGGCTGCAGCGGCTCTACCGTGACGACGCGCAGGCCTCGCTCAAAGCCTCGCAGGCCGCACAGGCACAGGCCGTCGAGGCGCAGGCGCAGTCGCGCGCAGCGGCGATCAGCTTCGCGCTGCAGTGGGGGCCGCTCGCGAGCCGGAGCGCCACGGAGCGTCAGGCGCTGCTCGGCTCGCTCGGCAACGGGCAGCGGCTGTTGCTGCGTGCCGAGGTGCCGGGACGGCGTCTCGCGAGCGCTGTCGACGCGCGCGCACTGGTGGAGGTCGACGGTGTGAACGTCGCCGCCCGCGTGCTCGGGCCGCTCGCCCGCACGGACGCGCAATCGCAAAGCGCCGGTTGGCTGCTGCTCCTTGAGAACGCGCCACCGGGACTGGGGCCAGGAGCGCGTGCGCTGGTACGGCTGCGCCCGGCATCGAGCGCGCGCGGTCTGCTGGTGCCGGCCACGGCGCTCGTGTACGCCGAGGAGGGTGCATACGTCTATCGGCAGCTGAGCGCCGGCGACAGCTTTCGCTACGCCCCCGCAGCGGTAAAGCCGCTGGCGCGTGTCGGCAACGCCTGGCTGGTCGAGGGACTCGCCCGCACCGACCAGGTCGTGGTGCAGGGTGCCGGCGTGCTGTGGTCGCTGCAGGGCGTCGCGAGCTTCTCCGCCGCGGAAGAGGAACACGACTAAGCGCCCATGCTCGCCACCATCGTCCGTGGGTCGCTCGCCAATCCGAGGATCGTGACGGCGCTGTCCCTGCTGGTCGCCCTGCTCGGCGTCGGGGCACTGCTGACGGCGCGGCTCGATGTGTTTCCCGACTTCGCGCCGCCGCACCTGCTGGTGCAGGCCGAGGCGCCGGGGCTCGATGCGACGCAGGTGGAGTCGATGGTCACGCGGCCGCTCGAGGATCTGCTCGCCGGCGCCGAGAACGTCGCGGTGGTGCGCTCGACCTCTAGCCAGGGTCTGGCGGCGATTCAGGTAGTATTCGGTCGCGACAGCGACCCGTACCTGCAGCGCCAGGTCGTCGCCGAGCGACTGGCGGACGCGAGCGCACTGCTGCCCGCGGGCACGGGGCCGCCGCTGCTCTCGCCGCTGAGCTCCTCGATGGAGTATCTGCTGCACTTCGGCTTCACCAGCGAGCGGCTCTCGCCGCTCGAGCTGCGCGACCTGATCCGCTGGAGCATCAAGCCACAGCTGCTGGCGGTACCCGGCGTCGCCCAGGCGCAGATCTTCGGCGGGGACGCGCGCGAGCGTCAGTTGTGGATCGATCCGCTCAAGCTCGACGCATTCGGCGTCACGTTCGACGAGATCGCCGACGCTGCCCGCCGCGGCACGCAGATGAGCGGTGGCGGTTATCTCGAGACGGCCACGCAGCGCATCGTGCTGCAGACGCAAGCCCCGGGAGACTCGATCGCGGCTCTCGAGCAGGCCGTGGTCGCCACGCACGCCGACGCCCCGGTGCGCATCGGCGACATCGCGCAGGTGCGCGACGGCGCCGCGCCGCGCTTCGGCGACGCGATCATCGGCGGCCGGCCGGGCATACTCGTGGAGACTTCCACGCAGTACGGCGCCAACACTCTCGAGGTGACGCGGGCGCTCGAGCATCGGCTGCAGACTCTGGTGCCCGAGCTCGCCCGCCGTGGCGTCGAGTACCACGCGGCGCTGCTGCGCCCGGCGAGCTTCATCGAGAGCGCCATCGCCAAACTGCGCAACTCGCTCGCAGTCGGAGCGGTGCTGGTGGTGGTGCTGCTGCTCGTCACGCTGCGCGATTGGCGCGGCGCGCTCATATCCTTCGGCGCCATTCCGGTATCGCTGCTCGCGACGGTGTGGATCCTGAGTCTCGGTGGGCTGTCGCTCAACACCATGAGCCTCGGCGGGCTGGTGGTGGCGCTCGGCGTCGTGGTCGACGATGCGGTCATCGACGTCGAGAATGTCACGCGGCGCCGGCGCGGCGCCCCACGCGGCACCGACCTCGGCGCGTTACTGCTCGGGGCCTCGCTCGAAGTGCGGCGGCCGGTGTTCTTCGCCACCGCGGCGGTGGCGGTAGCGTTCCTGCCGATTCTCATGCTGTCGGGACTGCAGGGCGCGTTCTTCCGCCCGCTCGCCACGGCGTTCCTGCTGGCGGTCGCGCTGTCACTGCTCGTCGCGATGAGTGCCACGCCGGCGTTGTGCGCCCTGCTGATGCGGCGCTACGAGCCGCGCGGCGAGCCCGAGTGGCTGCGC
Organism: Steroidobacteraceae bacterium; assembly: GCA_035516875.1. Lineage (GTDB taxonomy): Bacteria > Pseudomonadota > Gammaproteobacteria > Steroidobacterales > Steroidobacteraceae > 13-2-20CM-66-19. The sequence goes on along the minus strand of DATIZW010000043.1, from coordinate 4,182 downwards.
TGGCTCAAGCACTGGCAGCGCGCGGCGATCCGCGCCCTCGCGCCGCGTGCGCCGGCGGTGCTGGCGGCCATAATGTTGAGCGGCGCGGCGGGTCTGGCGCTGCTGCCGGTGCTCGGGGCGCGGCTGCTGCCCGATTTCCGCGAGAACTACCTGATCGCACACGCCGCGCTGCGGCCGGGCATCTCACTGCTCGAAACCTCGCGGGTCGGCGAGCGCATCGCCGAGCGGCTCGCGGCCATCGGCGGGGTACGCAGCGTCGCCGAGCAGATCGGCCGCGCCGAGAACGGTCAGGATCCCGATGCGCCCAACAAGAGCGAATTCGAGATCCAGCTCGATCCGGCGCGCACCCTGACCACCGAGCAGCTCGAGGCGCGGGTGCGTGCGGTGTTCGATCAGTTCCCCAACCAGCTGGTGGAGATCTATTCGGTCCTCGCCGAGCGCATCGGCGAGACGCTCTCCGGCGAGGTGGCGCCGTTCTTCGTCAGCGTGTTCGGTCCGGATCTGGACGTCGATGATCAGGTGGCGGGGGAGATCGCGGCGCTGCTGCGCAAGTGGCCGCAGAGCGGCACCGTGCGGCTGGTGGTGCCGCCGCGGCAGCCGGAGCTGCAGGTACGGCTCGAGCCCGAGCGGCTGAGTCTGTACGGACTGCAGGCTGCGGACGTGCTGGCGACGCTCAACGCCGCTTATCACGGCACCGTGATCGCGCAGCTGAATCAGGCCGACCGCAGCGTGCCGGTCGTAGCGCGCATCGCTGGTGCCGCTTGCGGCGGTGGCCTCTCTCGCCATGGTCTCGGCGCGCAGCCTCATCGAGCACGAGGACGGGTTGCGTCGCCAGGTCGTCGTGGCAAGCCCGACGACCGCGGACCAGGCGGGCTTCGCGCGCGCTGCGCAGCAGGCGATCGCCGCGCACGTCAAGCTGCCGCCGAACGTGTACCTGCGCTACGGCGGTACGGCGCCCGCGCAGGCGGCCGCCGCACGCGAGCTGTTGTGGCATTCGGCCGCCGCGCTCGTGCTGATCGTGCTGCTGCTGGCGCTGGCCTTCGGTCACAGCCGACACGTGCTGCTGGTGCTCGCGGCGCTGCCCAGCACGCTGATCGGCGGCGTTGCGGCCGTGGCGCTCACGGGCGGCACGCTGTCGCTCGGTGCGATGGTGGGTTTCGTCGCGCTCTTCGGCATGGCGGCACGCAACACCATTCTGCTCATCTCGCACTACGAGCATCTGATCGGCGTCGAGAGTGAGCCCTGGGGGCTCGCGACCGCGCTGCGCGGCGCCGAAGAGCGGCTGACCCCGGTGCTGCTCACGGCGCTCCTCACCGCGCTTGCCCTGCTGCCTGTCGCGCTGCAGTCGCGCGAGCCCGGTCACGAGATCGAGGGCCCGATGGCGATCGTCATACTCGGGGGACTCGTGTCCTCGACCTTCGTGAGTCTCGTACTGGTGCCGCCACTCGCGGCGCGCTGGCTGCACCGCGGTTGAAGCCCGAACGTTGCATTGGCTGGCATAGCGCCGGCGCTGAATCCGCTCGCACGTCCATGAATGAGTGCGTCGTTCTCGCAACACTCTCCGAGTCACACTGTAGCCTTTTTGGTAGTAGTTGCGGTCTCAGCGCAGCAGGACTAGCCTAAGTCGCTGTTCCGCAAGAAAGCGACATGTTGTCTTCTGACAACAAACCTTGGCACATCCTTTGCTCTTGCGCTTGGGTGGCTGCGCGAGCGCAGCTGCTATAGCGGCAAAGCGACGACAACCAGTGGGGAGTACTGCAATGAAGAACCGTTTCGCAACGCCAAAGCTTCTGCGGCCATCGCTTGCCGGCGTGCTCTTGGCCGCACTCGCACTGCCCGCGGGGGCGGTGGACCTGAAGACGGCCGACGGGGACTGGACGTTCTCGATCGATGGTAACGTGAACGTCGACTACATCTACTCGAGCTGCGAGAGCGCCTCGAGTGCCGTCGCCGTCGGTGGCGGCCTCACGTGCGTCGGGTCAGCGAACGGCAGCAGCAGCGTTTCCAACATCGGTAACGGCCTCCTGCCCGCGGCGTTCGTATTCGGCGTGGCGACGACGCAGGCCGGCATCGATCTCACGGCACATCTCGGTCTTTATCCCGGCATCGCGACCAACGACGGCGGCAGCCCAAATCTGCAGGCCGGCACCGGCAATGGCTCTTCCAACACGGCGCTCGGCAGCACCGGACTGGATATTCGCCAGGTGTACATGACGTTCGGCACGAAGACCGCGGGAACCTTCACGCTCGGCCGTAACATCGGGCTCTTCGGCGCGGATGTGATTCTCGCCGACATGACGCTCCCTGGCGTCGGTGCGCCCGGCTCCGCGGCCACGGCCGCGCCGTCCAATACCACGCTTGGCGGCATCGGCTGGGGCTACATCTACACCGACTGGCTGGCGCAGATGGACTACACGACGCCCGACTTCTCGGGGTTCAACGCCACACTCGGCATCTTCGATCCGCTCAATTCGCTGTCAGAGCCTGCCGGAGCCGAGACGCAACCGAAGAAGGCGCCGGGATTTCATGCCAAGGTGACGTGGACGCTGCCGTTCTCCGAAGGTAACAAGTTCTACGCCTCGGTCGCCTATCTCACGCAGCAGCAGGACTACATTGATGCCGGGGGAACGCCTTACAGCTACACCGGCAACGGTGTCGACGTGTTTGGCAAGCTCGACATCCAGGGTCTCGAGGTTGTCGGTTACTACTACCACGGGACCGGGCTTGGCACGACCGCGCTGTTCCTCTTAGGGGCCTTCGGCGACGGCAATACGCGCACCTCGGACGGCTATTTTGGACAAGTCACCTATAAGTTCGGCGATCTGAAGCTCGGCGTGAATTACGGGCGGAGCAATCTCAAATATGCGAACCCCGCCGACCAGACCGCGAATCCGAACCTGCTCAACTACAACCAGAAGGTCACCGGCGGCATCTACTACTCGCTAACCAAGAACCTGACGCTGCTCCTGGAAGGCAGTGGGACGAAGAGCGCATCGCAGGCCGGTGGCAGCAACAGTGGCACCACGGTCAACGTGGGCGCGTACCTTGGGTTCTGAGCAGTCAGCGCGTTGCGCGTCGCATCGCTCGTGGGGAAGAGATCTCTCCACGAGCGGGCGCCGCCGTCAGCTTGGCGATAACTGGGAGCGGTATCGCTCGCCCGACAGCCACGCGAGTGGGCCTCTGCCGCCACGCCGGCAGCTCTGTTCATGCGGGAATTACCGGCTGAGTACTGTGTCATTTATGACACAGCCATTTGTAGCGAACTCGTCGCCATCGCTAGGCGCTCACGTTCTGCTGCAGACGCGATTGAACAAGACTACGATACTCGGCCAAATTTTCTTATAAGTTCAAAGGGGAAGACCGGGGTTTGTGTTTACCAGGAAATGAAGGTCGCTTGGCCGCCAAAGGCGTGTGGCCGCAATCCGCGCCCCGCGCCCGACGGCAGTGCTCACCTGTGCACCGAAACGATATAACTCGAAGTCTAGGAGAACTGCGTATGCGACTCGAACGCAATAGAACTCTGTGCGCCGCCGGTGCCGTGCTGGCACTCGGGATGGCCTGCGCAGCGGCAATCGGCGACGAAGTCACCGACCGCTCGAAGGATCCCAATCTATGGGCGGCTCCGGGCGGCGATCAGGCTCTGACACGGCACAGCAAGCTCAACACGATCAACACCTCGAACGTCGGCAAGTTGCAGATGGTGTGGTCGCAGTCGAGCGGCACGCTGCGCGGCCATGAGGGTCAGCCGCTGGTGGTGACGGTGGGCGGCAAGCCGATGATGTACATGGAGAGCGGCTGGCCGAACATCATCCAGGCGATCGATCTGAGTGATCCGGATCATCCCAAGGAAGTGTGGAACTACAAGAAGACCACCAACCGCGACGAGTCGGCGGTGCCGCGTGCGTGCTGCGACACCGTGAATCGCGGCCCGTCGTTTGCCGATGGCAAGCTCGTGTTCGGGACGCTCGACGGCTTCGTGATCGCCCTCGACGCCACGACAGGCAAGGAAGTGTGGGTCGTCAAGAGTGCGTACCCCGACAAGGGCGAGACCATCACCCCGGCGCCGATCATCGCCGACGGCAAAGTCCTCATCGGCTTCGGCGGCGATGAATTCGCGGCGCGCGGCGCGTTCTTTGCCTACGACCTGCAGACGGGCAAGGAGATCTGGCATTGCTACAACAC
>DATIZW010000042.1:0-16646 GCA_035516875.1 Steroidobacteraceae bacterium | reverse complement strand
GGGGAGGAGCTGCGTCGCACCTATTCGCTGGTCAACGCCCCCGGGGAGTGGCCGCTGCGCATCGTGCCGCGCGTGCACGGCCGCGGGCGAATGTCGCGCTATCTCGCCGAACAGCTGCGCGTCGGCGACGCGCTCGAAGTGCTGCCGCCGAACGGCAGCTTCACGCCGCGGGATACCGCGGTCGCGGGGGCGAGCTTCGTGGCGTTCGCCGCCGGCTGCGGCATCACGCCGGTGATCTCGGTGGCGCGCGCGCTGCTGTCACGCGGGGCCGATCGCTTCGTCCTCTTCTACGGCAACAGCACCACCGCCCGGACCATGTGCCTCGAGGAGCTGCTCGCGCTCAAGGACCGCTATCTGGCGCGCCTCTCGCTGCACTTCGTGATGAGCCGCGAGCCGCAGGAGGTCGAGCTCTACAACGGCCGCCTCGATGCGGCGCGCCTGCGCGCCTTTGCCGCGACGTTCTTCCGCCCGCTCGAAGTGCGCGAGTACTTCGTCTGCGGCCCGGGCGACATGATCGAGCAGCTCACGGCGACGCTGCGCGAGCTCGGCGTCGACGCCGCCCGCGTGCACGCCGAGCACTTCACGGTGCTGACCGCGGCCGAGTCGGCGGCAGGGCCGGCGCCGGAGGTGCCGGTGCGCGTGCCGGCGGCGACGGCCGCGGGGGCGGAGCGGGGCGCCGGCGCAGGCGCCGCCGAGGTGAGCATCCTCATGGACGGCCGCCGCCGCTCCTTCACCATGAGGATGGACGATGAGACGGTGCTCGAGGCGGCGGCGCGCGCCGGCGTCGAGCTGCCGTTCTCCTGCCGCGCGGGCGTGTGCTCGACCTGCCGCACCAAGGTAATCCGCGGCGAGGTGCAGATGGCGCAGAACTACGCCCTCGAGGACTGGGAGCTCGAACAGGGCTACGTGCTCGCGTGCCAGTCGCGCGCGCGGAGCGCCGTGCTCGAGCTCGACTACGACGAGAAGTGACGCGCGGCGCCTCGCGGCGGGGCGCCGTGCGGATCCATTGAGGAGCGAGCCACGTGAGCTACCAGAGCATTCTCTTCGACATCAGCGAGGGCGTCGCGCGGCTGACCTTCAATCGCCCCGAGCGCCTCAACGCCTTCAACGCCGACATGCATGCCGAGGTACGCGCCGCGCTCGCCGCCGTGAAGAGCCCAGCGGCGCGCGTGCTGGTGATCAGCGGCGCCGGGCGCGGCTTTTGCGCCGGCCAGGACCTGAACGATCGTGCCGTGGCGCCCGGGGCGCAGTCGCCCGACCTCGCCGACTCGATCGAGAGAAACTACAAGCCGCTCATTCTCACGCTGCGCACGCTGCCGCTGCCGGTCATCGCCGCGGTCAACGGCGTGGCGGCAGGAGCCGGCGCCAATATCGCGCTCGCCTGCGACCTGGTGGTGGCGGCGCGCTCGGCGAGCTTCGTGCAGGCGTTCTCCAAGCTCGGCCTGATCCCTGACTCGGGGGGCACGTGGTTCCTGCCGCGCCTCGTCGGCAGTGCGCGCGCGCTCGGCCTCGCGCTGCTCGGCGAGAAGCTTCCCGCCGAGCAGGCGGCGGCGTGGGGGCTGATCTGGCGCTGCGTCGAGGACTCGGAGCTCGCGACGGTGGTCGACGAGCTGGCACGGCAGCTCGCCGCCGCGCCGACACTCGGCCTGGCGCGCACCAAGCAGGCCATCTACGAGGGCGCAAGCCGCACGCTCGCCGCGCAGCTCGACGTCGAGCGCGATTACCAGGGCGAGCTTGGGCGCAGCACCGACTACGCCGAGGGCGTCGCCGCCTTCGCCGCCAAGCGCACCCCGCACTTCATCGGCCGCTGAGGAAGGAGCAATCCGTGGACAAGTCAGCGGCCACCGAAGACGCCACCCCCGCCGCCGCCCAGGCGCTCGCCGAGCGTACCGCGCGCGTACTCTTTGCGCGCGACCGCGCCTCCCAGGCCTTCGGCATGCGACTTGACGCCGTGGCGCCCGGACGGGCGCGGCTCCTCATGCGGGTGCGCGGCGACATGGTGAACGGCCACGGCCTGTGTCACGGCGGCATCGTCTTCGCGCTGGCCGACAGCGCCTTCGCTTTCGCCTGCAACTCGTACAACGACTCCACCGTTGCGGCCGCCGCGTCGATCGACTATCTCGCCGGCGCGCGCGAGGGCGACGAGCTCGCCGCCGAGGCGAGCGAGCTATGGCGCACGCGGCGCAATGGCCTCTATGAGATCGTGGTCTCCAACCAGCGCGGCGAGCGCATCGCGCTGTTCCGCGGACGCTCCTATCGCATCGACGGACAGGTTGTGAGCGGGGAGTAGCAGCATGCAGCTCGAGAGCTTCGCGGCGGGCAGGTGGCAGGTAGGGCAGGGCGCCGGAGTGGCGCTGCGCGATGCGAGCACCGGCGAGGTGGTCGCCCGCGCGGGGGCTGAAGGTCTCGATGCGCGGGCCATGCTTACGTTCGCCCGCGAGGTGGGTGGGGCGAGCCTGCGGCGCCTAACCTTTCACGAGCGTGCTGCGCTGCTGAAGGCCCTGGCCCGCTTCCTGAGCGAGCACAAGGACGAGTTCTACGCACTCTCCTATGCCACCGGCGCGACCAGGAGCGATGCCTGGATCGACATCGACGGCGGCATCAGCACGCTGTTCGTCTACGCGAGCAAGGGAGTGCGAGAGCTTCCCAACCACCGCGTCTACCTCGATGGCGGCGTCGAGGCGCTGTCGAAGGGCGGCAGCTTCGTCGGACAGCACCTGTGTGTGCCGCTCGAAGGCGCGGCGCTGCACATCAACGCCTTCAACTTCCCGGTATGGGGCATGCTGGAGAAGCTGGCGCCGACACTGCTCGCCGGCATGCCGGCGATCGTCAAGCCGGCGACGCAGACCTGCTACCTCGCCGAGCGGGTGTTCCGGCGCATCGTCGAATCGGCGATTCTCCCCGAGGGAGCGGTGCAGCTGATCTGCGGCGGCGTCGGCGATCTTTTCGAGCACCTCACCTGCCAGGACGCCGTGTCGTTCACCGGATCCGCCAGCACGGCGCTCAAGCTCCGCCAGCACCCGGCAGTGACCGCCAGCGCGGTGCGCTTCACCGCCGAGACCGACTCGCTCAACTCCTCGATCCTCGGCCCGGACGCGGGCCCGGGCACTCCCGAGATGGAGCTGTTCGTGCGCGAGGTAGTGCGCGAGATGACGGTCAAGGCGGGTCAGAAGTGCACCGCGATCCGCAAGGCACTCGTGCCCGCGGCGCGCGCTGGCGAGGTGCTCGAGGCACTGCGCGGCGCGCTCGGCGCCATCGTGGTCGGCGATCCGCGGCTCGAGGAGGTGGGCATGGGTCCGCTCGCATCGCTCAGCCAGCGGCGCGAGGTGCTCGAGCAGCTCGCGCGGCTCGCGGGCGAGGCGCAGCTCGTCTGCGGCGGCGACGGTGCCGTGCAGCCGCTCGGCGCCGATCCCGAGCGCGGCGCCTTCATCGCCCCGACGCTGCTTTATTGCCGCGACACGGCGCGCGCCCAGGCAGTCCACAGCGTCGAGGCGTTCGGACCGGTATGCACGCTCATCCCGTACGCGAGCGTCGCGGAGGCCATCGGACTCGCGCGGCGCGGCGGCGGCAGTCTCGCCGCCTCGATCTTCAGCGCCGACGATGCCGTCGCGGCACAACTCGTGCTCGGCCTCGCCCCTTTTCACGGCCGCATCGTGGTCGTGAACCGGCACTGCGCCCGCGAATCGACCGGGCATGGCTCGCCGCTGCCGCACCTGGTGCACGGCGGCCCGGGTCGCGCGGGCGGTGGCGAGGAGATGGGCGGCATCCGCGGCGTCATGCACTATCTGCAGCGCACCGCGGTGCAGGGAACGCCGGACCTGATCACCGCGGCCGGCGAGCGCTGGGTGCGCGGCGCCCGTGAGCTCGATCCGGGGACGCATCCGTTCCGCAAGCCATTCGCCGCGCTGGTCCTCGGCGACACGTTCCACTCCGCCGAGCGGGAGGTGACGGTCGAGGACATCGAGCGCTTCGCGGCGCTCTCCGGCGACCGCTTCTATGCGCACATGGACGAGGCGCAGGCGGCGCGCAATCCGCTCTTTGGCGGGCGTGTGGCGCACGGCTACTTCCTGGTCTCGGCCGCGGCGGGCCTGTTCGTCGATCCGCCCTACGGCCCGGTGCTCGCCAACTATGGTATTGACGGGCTGCGCTTCCTCAAACCCGTCAAGCCCGGGGATCGCATCCGGGTGCGTCTCACCTGCAAGGAGAAGTCGCTGCGGGCCGGCGCCGGTCACGGCGAGGTGCGCTGGGACACCGTGATCAGCAACCAGCACGGCGAGACGGTCGCAAGCTACGACGTGCTGACCATCGTGAGCGAGAAAACGGTCCCCGACGCGTAGCGGCGGTACTCGGGTACCATCAGCGCCATGCCCGCGCGCCTCAGACTTCTCCTCAAGGTCGTGGCTCACTACACGTCACTGCTGATCTTCGCGGTCATCTGCCTGCTGTGGAACGTCGTGGCGGTGCCGCTGCTGCTGCTCTTGCCTTCCGGCCGGGGCGAGCGTTGCGGACGGCTCGGGATCCTGGCGGGCTATCGGCTGTACGTATGGTCACTGAGGCTCATGGGACTCTACCGGCTCGATCTGCGTGCGCTGGAGGAGTTGCGGCGCGGGCCGGCGGTGGTGCTGGCCCCGAATCACCCGAGCCTCATCGATGCGGTAATGATCATCGCTCACGAGCCGCGCGTGGCCTGCGTGATGAAGTCCTCGCTCATGAACAATGTGCTGATCGGGCCCGGGGCGCGTCTGGCGCGCTATATCCGCAGCACGCCGACGCGACGCATGATTCACGAAGCCGTGGCGGAGCTGCGCCGCGGCGGGATCGTGCTGCTGTTCCCGGAGGGGACCCGGACGACGCGCTCGCCCCTCAACGAGCTGCAGGCCGGAGTCGGCATCATCGCGCGCCAGGCCCGTGTGCCGGTCCAGACGCTCATCATCGAGACCGACTCGCCGATCCTCAGCAAGGGCTGGTCACCGTTCAGACACGGTGCGTTCCCGGTCACCTACCGTATACGATTCGGGCGTCGCTTCGATGCGCCGGATGACGTGCGCGAGTTCATGGCAGAGCTCGATCGGTACTTCCGGGCGGAGCTGACGCACGCCCCGCAGAACCAGTGGATCGACGCGCGTCCGGCGGCGGAGGCGCCGCCAAAACCCGGGCCGCTGCCCTCCGCCTGAAACCCAGGCAGTGTCAGGGGGCGGCGAGCTCCCCGTGCGCCACGGTGGGCTTGCGCGCACGGTACGCGGAGAAGATTCCGAGATCGACCTGGCGCTCGGCAGCACCGAAGCCCGCCGTGGCGAGGGCTGCGAGGATCGTGGCCGGGGGTGCGCAGGCGTCGATGGTGTCCCAGTAGTAGTGCATGAGCCGCGCCGACTCGCGGCGCGTGACCACTGCCGCGATCGCGGGCACTATTCCGTTGAGCCAGGCTTTCAGCAATGCGCGCGACACGGTTCCCGAGGGCCGCGTGATCTCGAGCAGGCACAACCGGCCGCCGGGGCGCAGCACGCGGTAGAACTCGGCGAAGGCGGCGGCGAGATCGCTGACGTGCCGCAGCGCGTAGCCGAGGCAGAGGAAATCGGCGCTGTTGTCTGCAGCCGGAATGCTCTCGGCGCTGCCGGAGAGCAGCCGGACGCCGGTGGGTACGCGCGCGTGCCCGATCATGCCCGAACTCGGATCGATGCCCGTCACCAGGAGCGGATCGGCCACGATGCGCGCCGCGGCCGTTGCCAGCAGCCCGGTGCCCGTCCCCACGTCGATGACGCTCATGCCGGGTGCGAGCCCCGCCTGCCTGAGCGCGCGCTCGCGGTACCAGGAGCCGGTCCCGAGGCCGAGGAGGCGCTCGAGGCGGTCGTAGTCGGCAGCCGTCCGGTCGAAGATGTCCCGCACCCAAGCGCTGCGGTCACGCTCGCTCGCGTAGTAAGCCTCAAGTGGCGGATGCGGTGCTGGCACGGCAGTCTCCCCGGCCCTTGTAGCCTGCAACATGTGCTAGCTGCAACCCCCTCAGGCGTCATGCCCCCCGCTGAGCCGCGCACAGGGGCCGCGCCACTAGCGCTCGTGGCGACACGAGTGGTGCTCGGCGCACCCAGCAGCGCTGAGCCCAGCAGTGCCCGCCCGTCGGCGTTCAGCCGGGTGCGATGCGGAAGGCATGTCCACGTGTCGACACCGCCTTGACCAGCGTCCACGCGGCATCGCCGGGCTGAAGGTTGAGCGCCTCGCGGGCCGCGTGCGTGATGCGGGCGAGCACGAGGGCGCCGCCCACGTCGAGCTTCACCAACACTCCGCCGAACTCGTCGTCGGCGATGGCGATCACCGTGCTCGCCAGCGCGTTGCGCACGCTCAGTCCCTGGACCGGCTGCGTCGCGAGGATCACGTCGCGCGCGAGCAGCTGCAAGCGCACACGTGCGCCGAGCGGCACGTCGCGCAGTGCCACCTGCAGCGCGCCGGTGCCCACGGCGAGCTCCGCGGTACCCCGCTGCGCGTCGAGCCGCGTGACCACGCCCTCGAGGACCGCGCCCACGAGGTCCGGTCCGACGATGTGCTGCAGCTGCGGGTCCAGGCTCATCTCGCTCACCGCGCCATGCGCGAGCACCCGCCCGGCATCGAGCAGCACGACGTGCGTGGCAAGCCGCAGCACCTCCTCGAAGTCATGACTCACGTACACCATGGGAACCGACAACCGGTCGCGCAGCGCCACCAGGTACGGCAGGACCTCCTCGCGGCGCTCCACATCGAGCGAGGCCAGCGGCTCATCGAGCAGCAGCAGCCGCGGGCGCGAGAGCAGGGCGCGCCCGAGTGAAACGCGCTGGCGCTCGCCGCCCGAGAGCTGTCGCGGCCTGCGCTGCAGCAGTGTTGCCAGGCCGAGCAGTGCCACGATCTCCTCGAAGCCGATGACGGGCGGTGCTGCGCCGGCGCGCTTCTCGCCGTAGCGCAGATTCCCCTCCACCGTGAGGTGCGGGAACAGCCGCGCGTCCTGGAAGACGTAGCCCATGCGCCGCTGCTCGACCGCGACTGCGATGCCGCGCCGCGTGTCGGTGAGCACCCGGTCGCCGAGCCGGATCTCTCCGCTGTCGGGCGCGAGGAGACCCGCGATCAGGTTGATGAGCGTAGTCTTGCCGCTGCCCGAGCGGCCGAAGAGCGCGGTAACGCCGGGCAGCGGCGCGCTGAAGGACGCCTCGAGCGAGAATGCCGGCCGCCGTTTGCTCACCGAGACATGCAGCATTCCAAGGACCCCGGGATTCCCGCAGGACGGTCGGGCCGTCCGTCTGTTGGCGTTGTTACCGGCTGAATATAGCGGCAGCTTACCGGGAGCGTCACGCGCCGAGGTAGCGGCGCACGCGGCGCACCAGCAGCTCGGACACCAGCAGTCCCAGCAGCCCGAGCGCGAACGACAGCACCGCGAGCCGCAGCGCCAGCGCATCGCCTCCGGGTGACTGCATCGCCGTGTAGAGCGCAAGCGGCAGCGTGCGCGTGACGCCCGGAACGTTGGCGGCGAAGGTGATCACCGCGCCGAACTCGCCGAGCCCGGCGGCAAAAGCGGTAACGGCCCCGGCGAGGATCCCGGGCAGCATCAGGGGCAGCGTGACGGACACGAAACGGTCGACGGGCGTGGCCCCGAGCGTTCGCGCGGCGTCCTCCAGCCCGCGGTCGACATTATCGAGTGACAGTCGTACGGCGCGCACCATGAGCGGAAAGGTCATCACCGCCGTGGCGAGCGCCGCGCCGGCGGTGGTGAAAGGGAGCACGATGCCGAAGTGGCGGTCCAGCCACGCGCCGAGCGGCGCGTGTACGCCGAGCAGCAACAGCAGTGTGTAGCCTACCGCCACCGGCGGCAGCACCATCGGCAGGTGCACGAGAGCATCGAGCAGCATGCGTCCCGGGAAGCGCACCCGCGTGAGCACCCAGGCGGCCAGCACTGCCAGTGGCAGGGTGAAGGCGACGCTGCGCACGGCGACATCGAGACTCAGGCGCAGGGCGTCGAGTTCGGCAGCGCTCGGAAGGTCGTGCATACGGGGGCGCGGGCGCCTCAACAGGGCTGCTGGCCGCCGCACTCTCTCACGAGAGCGTCGCCCGTGGCCAGCGCGGGGGCTGCAGGCGAGCCGTGGCTGCCGATGATGTTCGGAGAAGCCAGCGCGGTCGCGCTACGCCGTCCGTGGAACCGCTCGTCGGCGCTGCGAGTGCCGCCGAGCGCGCATACCTAGCTTCAGGCGACCAGCCCCGCCTTGAGCGCAACGGGTACGCGCGGCGGCGGAGTGACTGCGTACGCTGCGAGACCTTTCTGCTCGAGCCACTCGCGATTGAAGAGCCGCGACTGATACTTCGCTCCGCCGTCGCACAGCACCGTCACGATGGTGTGGCCGGGACCGAGCTCGCGCGCCACCTGGAGTGCCGCGGCGACGTTGATGCCGCTGGTACTGCCGAGAAACAGGCCCTCCTCGTACAACAGTCGGTAGACGCAGCGCACCGTATCGGCATCCTCGACCAGCACCGCGTCGTCGATCGGTGCGCCCTCGAGATTCGCGGTGATACGCGCGATACCGATGCCCTCGGTGATCGACCCGCTGCCGCTCGCCTTCAACGTACCGGTGCGGATCCAGGCGTAGAGGCTGCTGCCGGGCGGATCGGCGAGCACGCAGCGCACCTCGCGCCGCCGCGACTTGAGGAACTCCGCGACGCCGGCGAGCGTGCCGCCGGTGCCGGTCGCGGCGACGAAGGCGTCGATGCGGCCGTTGGTTTGCGCCCAGATCTCAGGCCCGGTGGTACGCACGTGGGTGTCGCGGTTGGCCGTGTTGTCGAACTGGTTGGACCAGACGGCATGCGGCAGCGAGGCGGCCAGGCGTTGGGCCACCTTCTGGTACTGGTTGGGGTTGCTGTAGGGAACCACCGGCACTTTGTGCACTTCGGCGCCGAGCATCTCGAGCAGCCGGTACTTCTCCGGCGACTGGTTGTCGGGCATCACGATGATGCAGCGGTAGCCACGGGCGTTGCACACGTGCGCCAGCCCGATCCCGGTGTTGCCCGCGGTTCCCTCGACCACCGTGCCGCCCGGCGGCAGCTCCCCGCGCCGCTCGGCGGCGGCGATGATGGCGCTCGCCGCCCGGTCCTTGACCGAGCCGCCCGGGTTCATGAATTCGGCTTTGCCGAGGATGTCGCATCCGGTGGCCTCGCTCATGCCCTTGAGGCGGATGAGCGGGGTGTTGCCGACGGCGCCGACGAACCCCTCGACGTGACTCATGCGATTGCTCCGGCGCCCACGGCGCCGACGGCGCCCGCTCCGGCGATGGAAGAGAGCGCCTCGGCCGGGGCAAACGCGGCCACGTCGCCGACAATCAGCAGCGCCGGGGGGGCGACGCGCTGCTCGGCGGCCAGCGCCGTGATGCGCTCGAGCGGTGCACGCAGGATGCGCTCGTGCGGCAGCGTCGCCTGCTCGATGATCGCCGCCGGATGCGCCGGCGCCGCCCCGGCCGCACGCAGTCGCGCCACGATCTCGGGCAGCTGTGCTACCGCCATGTAGAAGACCACCGTGTGCCGCGGGTCGGCGAAGAAGCGCCAGTCGCCGGTGCCAGAGTCTTCCTGGTGGCCGTTGACGAACGTGACGCTCTCGGCGAGACGACGATGCGTGAGCGGCAGCGCGGCACGCGCCGCGGCGCCGAGCGCCGCGGTGATTCCCGGGACGATGGTGCAGGGAATGTCGTGGGCGGCGAGCACTTCGAGCTCCTCGCCGCCGCGACCGAACACAAACGGATCGCCGCCCTTCAGGCGCGCGACGCGGCGACCCTCACGCGCAAGGCGCACCAGCAGCTCGTGGATGCGCTGCTGCTGGCCGTGCTCCCCGGACTCCTTGCCGACGAAGATGCATTCGGCGTCGCGGCGCGCGCGCTCGAGCACCTGGGGACTCACGAGGCGGTCGTAAAGGATGACATCCGCCTGCTGCAGCAGCTGCAGCGCCCGCAGCGTCAGCAGGTCCGCATCGCCGGGACCCGCCCCGATCAGGTACACCTCACCGAGCGGGCCGTCCTTTCCGGTGCGCGTGGTGGTGAGCTGCGAGGTGCGCAGCTCCCGCGCCAGCGCGCGCTCGGCCGCCGCCTCATCGCCGCTCAGCACGTGGCTCGCGACCGGTCCGGAGGCCACACGCTCCCAGAAGGCGCGTCGCGCCAGCGCCGAGAGCGAGCGCTGCACGGCCTGGCGGCGCTCGCCCATGAAGCGCGCCAGCGCGCCGAGACGGGCCGGCAGCAGCGCCTCGATCTGCTCGCGCACGCGGCGCGCGAGCACCGGCGCCTGAGCCGCCGAGCTCACCGCGACGAGGAGCGGCGCGCGCTCGATGATCGCCGGGAAGATGAATGTCGAGAGCTGCGGGTCGTCGACCACGTTGACCGGGATGCGCCGCTCGCGTGCCGCCCACGAGACCTCGCTGTTGGTTCGTGTGTCGTCGGTCGCGGCGACGACGGCGACCGCGTTCGAGAGCTGCGCAGGCGAGAACTGCGCGGCGACGTGAGTGATCGCGCCGCCGGCGCTGTGAGCTGCGAGCTCGGCATGCACCTCGGGGGCGATAACCGTGACCTGCGCGCCGGCCTTGAGGAGCCACGACACCTTGCGCAACGCGACGGCACCGCCGCCGACCACCACGACGGGGCGCGAGTCGAGGCGCAGAAACAGCGGCAGGTAGTCCATCGCTTCCCGCCCCCGGCTCAGTGGGGCAGAGCCGCCGGCAGGTGCGCCGCCGCGGGAATTCTCGGGTGCAGGCCGCATTCTCGGGACTCGGGTTGCTCCCACCACCAGCGTCCGGCGCGGCGGCTCTCGCCCGGCTGAATTGCGCGCGTGCACGGCGCACAGCCGATACTCGGAAACTGGCGGTCGTGCAGTGCATTGTACGGCAGCCGCCGCAGACGGATGTACTGCCATACCTCGGCCTCGCTCCACTCGAGCAGCGGGCTGATCTTGTACAGTCCGTGCTCGGCATCCCACTCGATGGCCTGGCCGCGGGCGCGGCCCGCGGACTGCTCGCGACGCACGCCGGTGATCCAGGCGGGAAAGCCGGCGATCGCACGCCGGAAGGGCTCGACCTTGCGTACCCGGCAGCACTCGAGGCGCGCGGCGACGCTCTCGTAGAAGCCGTTCACGCCCCGGCGCGCGACGAGGCGCTCGAGGCTGGCGGCGTCGGGGTACACGAGCCGTAGCGCCCGCCGGTAACGGCGCTGCAACCGCTCGAGCAGCTCGTAGGTCTCCTCGTGCAGCCGACCGGTATCGATGCTGAACACATCGATCTGCGGCAGGTGCGTCCAGATGATGTCGGTGAGCACCATGGCCTCGGCGCCGAGGCTGTTCGAGTACACCAGCCGCCCGTACTCGGCGAGCGCCTCCGCGAGCAACTCGCGCACCGTCGCTGCCTTTTGCTCCAGGTCCGCGCTTGCCAGCTCGCCCATGATGCCGGCGACTATAGCGACGCCGCGCTGTTGCCCAGAACGAATGATTGCTTCTTAAGGGCTGCACGGCGGTTATGGAACGGTAACAGCGCGCTCACCGTGCGGTTGCAGCTTGGGTTAGGCTTGACCCATGAGGGGCCCTCCGCCATGAAGATGCACCAGCTGCGCTACCTGGCCGCGGTGGCGCAGAGCGGTCTCAACATCACCGCGGCGGCGCAGAAGCTGCACACCTCGCAGCCCGGCGTCAGCAAGCAGATCAAGCTGCTCGAGGACGAGCTCGGCTTCCAGATCTTCGTGCGCGAGGGGCGCAACCTCACCCGCATCACGCCCGCCGGGCAGCAGGTCATCGAGCGCGCCATGCGCATCCTGCAGGAGGCGCAGAGCATCCGCAGCCTGTCGACGGAGCTGCGTGATGAGGGCAAGGGGAGTCTCTCCATCGGCACCACGCACACGCAGGCACGTTACGTGCTGCCCGACGTGATCCGCGAATTCCGCAGCCGCTACCCGCAGGTGCGCCTCAACCTGCACCAGGGCACGTCCGAGCAGATCGCGGAGATGGTGAGCAGCGATCGCATCGACTGCGCGGTCGCGACCGGCTCGGAACACCTGTTCGCCGACCTGACCCTGCTGCCCTGTTATCGCTGGCACCGCACCGTCATCGTACCGCGGGGCCACCCCCTCGCCGACGGCAGCCGCCTCACGTTCAAGGCGCTGGCAGCCTATCCGCTCATCACCTATACGTTCAGCTTCACCGGGCCCTCATCGCTGCATCAGGCGTTCGCCAAGGCCGCGCTCATTCCCAACATCGCCATCACCGCGCGCGATGCCGACGTCATCCAGACATACGTGCGGCTCGGGCTCGGTGTGGGCATCGTTGCCAACATGGCCGTCGATCCGGCCGACCCCGATCTCGCCGCGATCGACGCCGCGCACCTGTTTGCGGCGCACATCACCTGGATCGGCTTTCGTCGCGGGACGCTGTTGCGCCGCTACATGTATGACTTCGCACAGCTGCTGGCGCCGCACCTCGACCGGCGCCTCATCGAGCGCGCTCATCGCGCCGCTTCGGCGCAGGAAGTGGCGGCACTGTTCGCCGACACCGTGCTGCCGGAGCGCTAGCGGGCGCACGCGAGCCGCCGCGGCGGATGCGGGGGCGGTGGCGCTGCGCGGCCGGGGGGCTCAGGCGTCGCGGCTGAGGAAGCGCTGCCGGCGCAGCGCCACGAGTGCCGCGCCCGGCGCGCCGGGCTGATAGGCGACGTCGTAGCGTGTCAGCGCGGCTCGTGCGGCCTCGGGGTCCTCGCCGGCGGCGAGCTCGATGGCGTCGAACCCGCAGCGCGCCAGCAGGAACACCTGGTCCTGACGCACGCCGGGGCCGACGGCGCGCAGCTCGCCGCGGAAGGCAAGCCGCTCGCGCAGCAGGCGGCCCTGTGAGTATCCGCGCCCATCACCCGGGTTGGGGAATTCCACCGCGACCAGGCCGAGCCTTGCCAAGTCGGCGGCGAGCTCAGCGACCGCATCGAGCGGTGTGAGGCGCACTCCGAGCGGGCCGCTCCAGGTGCGCCAGCGCTCGGCATCCGTGCGCCAGCGCGCGAGCGGAACGATCAGCGCGGCGCCCTCGCTCTCAGCGCCATCCTCGCCCTGATAGCGCCACTCATCCACCACCCACTCATGCCGCCGCAGGATGTGCCGCATAGGCGCCCTCCCTGAACGGCGTGAGCCCGACGCGCCGCAACGTGTCGATGAAGCGCTCGCCTTCGGCACGCAGCGCGCGATACACCTCGACGATGCGTTCGATGGTGGCCGCGACCTCGTGCTGCGCCACCGACGGACCGATCACTTCACCGAGGGCGGTGAAGCCGTTCGCCGAGCCGCCGAGGCTGATCTGGTACCACTCCTCGCCATGCTTGTCGACGCCGAGCACGCCGATGTGGCCGACGTGGTGATGCCCGCAGGCGTTCATGCAGCCCGAAATCTTGATCTCGATCTCGCCGAGGTCGTAGAGGTAATCGAGATCGGCGAAGCGCCGCTGGATATCCTTCGCCACGGTGATCGTGCCGGCATTGGCGAGCGAGCAGAAATCGAGCCCCGGGCAGGCAATCATGTCGGTGAGGGTGCCGATGTTCGGCGTGGCGAGCCCGAGCGGCGCGAGCGCCCGCCACAGCTCGTAGAGATCGCGTTGCCGCACGTCGGCGAGCAGCAGGTTCTGGTTATGCGTCGTGCGCACCAGGCCGAAGCTCAACCGCTCGGCGAGCGCTGCCACCGCATCCATCTGCGCGGCGGTCATGTCACCCGGAACCTCGCCGTGCGCCTTGAGCGACACGAATACCGCGCGGTAGCCGCTTACGCGGTGCGGCCGCGTGTTGTAGCGATACCAGGCCTGGAATTGCGCCTCGCGGCCGCCCGCGGCGTCGGTGTCCGCGAGCACCTCGTAGGGTGGCGGGCGGAAGAAGGCGCGCATGTGCTGCACCTCACCCGCGCTCAGGCGCGGCGCGCGAGCACGGGCGGCCTGCCACTCCGTCTCGACCTGCTCGCGAAAGCGCGTCACGCCGAGCGCCTTGACCAGCACCTTGATGCGCGCCTTGTTGATGTTGTCGCGACGGCCGTGCTGGTTGTAGACGCGCAGGATCGCCTCCAGGTAGGCGAGCAGCTCCTCGAGCGGCAGGAACTCGCGGATCTCCTGGCCGATGACCGGCGCGCGTCCCAGGCCCCCGCCCACCAGTACGCGGAAGCCGAGCCCGCCGTGCGCATCGCGCCGCAGGTGCAGCCCGATGTCGTGTACCTCGGAGGCGGCCCGGTCTTCGGCCGAGCCGGTCACGGCGATCTTGAACTTGCGCGGCAGGTAGGTGAACTCCGGATGGAGCGTGGCCCATTGACGGATGATCTCGCAGTAGGGGCGCGGGTCATCGACTTCCCCCGGGGTGATCCCGGCGAGATGGTCGGCGGTGACGTTGCGCACACAGTTGCCGCTCGTCTGCATGGCGTGCATCTGCACCGTCGCGAGCTCGGCAAGAATCTGCGGCACATCCGCGAGCGCCGGCCAGTTGAGCTGCAGGTTCTGGCGCGTGGTGAAGTGGCCGTAGCCGCGGTCGTAGCGGCGCGCGACGTCGGCGAGCTTGCGCAGCTGCCGCGCGCAGAGCAGCCCGTAGGGGATCGCGATGCGCAGCATCGGCGCATGCCGCTGAATGTACAGTCCGTTGCGCAGCCGCAGCGGCCGGAACTGCTCCTCGGTGAGCTCACCGGCGAGATGGCGGTGCGTCTGGTCACGGAACTCCGCGACCCGCTGATCGACAAACGCCTGGTCGAGCTCGTCGTAGCGGTACATGGCGCAGCGACTATAGGCGCCGCTCCTCGGGGGCTCTAAATACCGTCTGGTTTGGTGACCTCTTTCTGGGGTTATGAGCGGTGTGCAACACTAGCGGCTCACGACCTGGAGGCGGCGTGGCAGGACTTTATTTCGAGCAATTCGCGGTCGGGCAGCGCTTCGAGCACCTGGTGCGCCGCACCGTCACCGAGACCGACAACCTGCTCTTCAGTGCGCTCACCATGAATCCCGCAGCCATCCACCTGGACGCGGAGTACTGCAAGGGAACGCCGTTCGGCGAGCGTATCGTCAACAGTGTGTTCACGCTCGGCCTGATGGTGGGACTCTCCGTGTACGACACCACCTACGGCACGACCATCGGCAACCTCGGCTGGGAGGAGGTGCGCTTCCCGCGTCCGGTGCTGGTCGGTGATACGCTGCACGTCAGCACCACCGTGGTGTCGAAGCGCGACAGTCAGTCACGCAAGGATTCCGGCATCGTGGTATTCGAGCACCGCGCCTTCAACCAGCGCGACGAGGAGGTGGCCTCCTGCCGCCGCGCGGCGCTCATGCTCAAGCAGGTCGCCGCGTGAGTCGCTCGGCGGCCACGCCGGTTGCCGCGCCGCCAGTGCTGGCGCCAGCACCGCTGCCACTGCGCTCCTGGCTGTTCGTTCCGGGGGATAGCGAGCGCAAGCAGCAACGGGCGCTCGAGAGCGACGCCGACGTGCTGATCCTCGACCTCGAGGACTCGGTCGCGCCGGCGCAGCTGCCGCGGGCCCGCGGGCAGGTGGCGCAGCTGCTGCGTTCGCGGCGCGGCGGCAAGGGACCGGCGCTGTGGGTGCGGGTGAACGCACCGACCAGCGGTCTGCTGCGCACCGATCTCGCGGAGATGTACGCCGCTGGGGCCCTGCCCGACGGGGTGGTCGTGCCGAAGGTCTCGGCCGCCGACCAGGTCATCGACGTCGCAGAATACCTGAGCACCCTCGAGCGGGGCTTCGGCCGCGCCAGCGGCAGCACCCGTCTCCTGGTGCTCGCCACCGAGACACCGGCGGGGTTGCTCGCGCTGCCGCAGTATCCGTCCGCCCTCGGCGGCACACCCTCGCTCGAGCGCCTCGCCGGCCTTACCTGGGGCGCGGAGGATCTGAGCGTCGCCCTTGGCGCGAGCGCCAAGCGCGACGCGGCCGGCGCCCTGACCTTCACCTTTCAGCTGGCGCGCACCTCGTGCCTGCTCGCAGCGGCGGCGCTCGGCGTACAGGCGATCGACGGCGTGTGGACCGACCTGCGCGATCGTCACGGGCTCGAGCGCGAGCTCGCGGACGCGCGCCGCGACGGCTTCAGCGGCAAGCTCGCCGTGCACCCGGATCAGCTGGCGGCGATCAACGCCGCGTTTGCACCCACCGCCGCCGAGCGCGCGCACGCGCAGCGCGTGGTCGCGGCATTTGCCGCGGCGCCGGGCGCCGGTGTGGCGAGTCTCGACGGTCAGATGATCGACCGGCCTCACCTGCTGCAGGCGCAGCGCATCCTCGCAGTGGCGCAGCGCGCCAGGGGCGGACTATGAAACTCAGGATCAAAGGACCGACGCTGCGCTTGCGTCTCACGCAGGGTGAGATCCGCGCGCTGGAGGAGCAGAGCGTGGTGGAAGAGCGCGTGCCGTTCGCCGCCGGGGTGAGTCTCGTCTACCGCCTCAGACGCGACGCGAGCGCGCGCGAGATCAGCGCGACCTACGATCGCGGCGTGCTCGAGATCCGCGTGCCCGAGGGCACTGCGCGGCAATGGTGCACCACCGAGCTCGTGACGCTCGCCCACGAGCAGAGGCTGCCGGAGGGAGTGCTGCGGATCACGCTGGAGAAGGACTACGCCTGTCTCGCCCCGCGCGCGGACGAGGATGAGTCCGACAATTTCCCCCATCCGGAAGCTGCGCCCGGCAA
>DATIZW010000041.1:0-14439 GCA_035516875.1 Steroidobacteraceae bacterium | reverse complement strand
CTCGGGGGCACGGCGAGCGCCACGGGTCGACGCGCGCTGCTCGCGCTCGATGCCGAGCTGCTGCAGCGTTACGCTTCGCCGGGCGGTGGTGCCGATCTGCTCGCCGCGTGTCTGTTCGTGGACGGTCTGCACTGCCGGGAGGTATGAGGCATCATGGAGCGGCTGCAGTTCTCCTATCCCGCGCGGCAGTCCGTGGCGCGCCGCGTGCACGTGGGCGTGGTCGGCTCCGGGGACCTCGAGGTGCTGCTCGAGCCCTCGCCCGACGGGCAGGCACACGTCAGCATCAACACGAGCGTCGAGGGGTTCGCGGCTGTCTGGCGACACGTGCTCGATCGCTTCTTCGGCCGCTTCGACGGCGCGGCGGTGATCGAGATCAACGACTCGGGCGCAACGCCCGGAGTCGTGCTGCTCAGGCTCGAGCAGGCGGTCGAGGCACTGCGCGAGTGAGCGCGCCCCCGCGCAGCAGTTTCATCGAGTTGTCGGCACGCGAGCGCGCCGCGGCGCTTCTCGATGCCGGCAGCTGCCGCGAGCTTCTCGGGCCATTCGCGCGACTCAAGTCCCCCTGGCTGCCGCTGCAAGGCGTCGTGGCGCAGGCGGACGATGGCGTGGTGCTCTCGCGCGGCTGCATCGGCGGCGAGTCCGCCGTCGTGGCGGCCATCGAGGGGGCCTATCAGGGCGGCAGCATCGGGGAGGTCTCGGGCTCGAAGATTGCGGCGGCGCTGGAGCTCGCCCTGCGCGACTGCGAGCGCGGCCGGCCGGTGCGGCCGGTGCTGGTGCTCGAGACCGGTGGGGTGCGGCTGCAGGAAGCAAATCTCGGCCTTGCGGCCATCGCCGAGATCCACGCCGCCATCGTGGCGCTGCGCCGCCACGTACCCGTAGTGGGCGTCGTCGCCGGACTCGTCGGCTGCTTCGGCGGCATGGCGCTCGCCGCGGCGCTGTGCAGCCGGCTCATCGTCACGCGCCAGGCGCGGCTCGGCATGAACGGCCCGGAAGTGATCGAGCAGGAAGCGGGCATCGCCGAGCTCGACGCCATGGATGGCGCCGACGTCTGGGGTCTGATGGGCGGCGAGCAACGCTATGCGACCGGGCTCGCCGATGTGCTGGTCGAGGACGATGTCGAGGTCATCGCCGCACAGGTGCGCGATGCCTGCAGCGCTGCAGCACTGCCGCGCACCGAGCGGGTGGACGAGTTTCGCCGGCGCCTCGCCGGCATCGACCCGCAACGGCCGCCGAGCCCCCGGGCGCTGCGGGCGCTGTGGGCGCGCGAGCGCCAGCCGTGAGTGCAGCGACGGGCGGCAGCGAGCCGCGGCTCTCCGGGCGCGGCCTGTGTTGGTTTCAGGCGTTGACCGGCGAGGGGGGGCTGCTCGCGTGCGGACCCCGTACGGTGCGTGTCGCGGACGCGCCGCTCGGCGGGGAGACGGCCCGCTTCATTGCCGTCGTCCCGGACGCGGCCAATCGCTTCCCGCGCGCGCGGGGTGGTGAGGTCGGGCTGGACGAGGCCTGGACGCTCGCCCACGAGGTGCGCCGCGCCATCGCCGAGGATCGGCAGCGACGGCCGCGCCCGCTCATCGCCGTGGTCGACGTGACCAGCCAGGCCTATGGCCGCAGCGAGGAGCTGCTCGCCATCCATCTCGCCGGTGCCGCGGCCGCCGACGCGTACGCGAGTGCGCGACTCGAGGGACATCCGGTGATCGCGCTCCTCGTCGGCAAGGCCATGTCGGGTGCGTTTCTGACCCACGGCTACCAGGCGAACCGCATTCTGGCGCTCGATTCACCCGAGGTCCTCATTCACGCCATGAGCAAGGAGTCCGCCGCGCGTGTGACGCGCCGCACGGTCGAGGCGCTCGAGGAGCTCGGTGAGCGCATCACACCCATGGCGTACGACGTGCGCTCCTTCGCCCGACTCGGCCTGCTGCACCGGCTGATCGAGGGCGTCAATGCCGACGCACCCGGCGCGGCCGACGTCGAGCGTGTGCGCAGCGAGCTGAGCGCCGCTGTCGCCGACGCCCGCGCCACCCCGCACGACCTGAGCTCGCGGCTCACCTCGCAGGGTGCAGCCGCCGTCCGCGCCGCCTCGCTCGAGGTGCGCCGGCGCCTCGCGGAGGAATGGGACGCGGCGAGTTGAGCATGCAGACGCATTCGCTGCTCCGCATCGACTGCGCCGCGGCGCTGCGCGGCGCGAGCATGCCGGCACCGCACTGGGTCGCCGCGCAGCTCGCGCGCACTCCCTGGGTGGTGGTGCGGCGCGCACCTTGCCACGACCGGCTGGTGCCCGTCGGCGTGCGCGGCGCCACCCGCGCGGAGCGCTTTGCGGGATGGTTGCGAGCCGAGAGCGTGCGGGCCTACGTGAGTCCGCTGCAACTCGCTGCACGGCGCGACTGGCGCCGCAATCCGCGACGCGCCGAGGTCGCGGGACTGGCGGCACTCGATGATGTGGAGGCGATCATGGCGCGAGCGGGTCTCGCGGCGCGCTGGGGTGTCGCCGGCGGCGTCGCGTTCGAGCTCGCGAGCGGCTGCGCCACGACGAGCTGCGCAAGCGATGTGGACCTCATCGTGCAGCTCGACGCACCGTTCCCGGCGGCGGCAGCGCACGCACTCGACGCCGAGCTCACGCAGCTCGCCGCGCGCGCCGACGTGCTGCTGGAGACGCCCGTCGGGGCAGTAGCGCTCGCTGAGTACGCGCACGCTCGTGCGCCCTACCTCGTGCGCACCGCGGACGGCCCGCGGCTGCTGGCTGATCCATGGGCAGCGGCGTTTGCCACTGCGTGATGCGCGTCGCACTGCTTTTTCCCGGACAGGGCGCGCAGCGTCCGGGTTTTCTCCGGCGGCTGCCGCGGCATCCGGCGGTGCAGGCCACGCTGGATGAGGCAGCCCGCACTCTCGGCCGGGACCTGGCAGGACTCGATGACGCGCTCGCTCTGCAGTCAACGCTAGCGGTACAGCTCAGCACCGTGATCGCCGCGGTCGCCGCGGCGCGCGCGCTGCTCGCCGAGGGCGTGACGCCGGACGCAGTCGCGGGACTCTCGGTGGGCGCCTTTGCCGCTGCGGTCACTTGTGGAAGCGTCACCTTTCCCGACGCGCTGCGCCTCGTAAGCCTGCGCGCCGAGTCCATGGCTCGTGCGGCGCCCCATGGCAGCGGCATGACGGCGCTGCTCGGTCTGACCGAGCGCGATGCACGCGGTCTCGTGGCACGTGTCAGCGAACGCTTCCCGCTCTATCTGGCGAGCGTCAACGCCCCGACCGAGGTGGTTGTCTCGGGCGGCGAGGCGGCGCTCGCCGCCGCCGCCGCCGAATCGCAGGCGCGGGGCGGCAGCGCACGGCGGCTGCAGGTCGCGATCCCCTCGCACTGTCCCATCATGGCGGGTGTGTCGCAGGCGCTGCGCGATGCTTTGTCCGCCCTCGAGGTCAGCCGGCCGCAGCTGCCCTACGTCACCAACACGCGGGCGCGCGTTGCCGGCGGCGCGGCCGAGGTGGCCGAAGACCTCAGCCTCAATGTCTCACGCACGGTGCGCTGGCACGACTCGATGACACTGCTCTATGAGCTCGGTTGTCGGCTTTACATCGAATCGCCTCCCGGCGAGGTGCTGAGTGCGCTGGTCACGGCGGTATTCCCCGAGGCGCGCGCCGTGGCACTCGATAGCGTGCCGCTGGCGAGCGCGGTCATGCTGGCGCGGCGGGCTCCTTACCCATAGGCCGCAGCCGACGCAGCCGCAGCGTCTCGAGCTCGCCGACGATGCCGCGGCGGAATGACAGCACACAGGCGACGAAGATGAGGCCGATGATGGCGGTCACCCAACCGCCGACGATGTCGGAAAGGTACTCCTGGAGCGTCACGATGACCGCGGCACCAACGACCGGCCCGAAGAACGTGCCGGTGCCACCGAGCAGCGTCATGAGGATTACCTCGCCCGAGGTGGACTGCTGCACATCCGAGAGCGTGGCGAAGCCGAGCACCAGGGCATTCAACGACCCGGCAAGCCCGGCGAGCGTCGCCGAGATGACGAACGCGACCAGCTTGTAGCGGTTACTGTCGTAGCCGAGCGAGATCGCCCGCGGCTCGCTCTCGCGGATGGCCTTGAGCACCTGGCCGAAGGGCGAGTGAACCACGCGGCGAATGAACAGGAACACCGCCACGAAAATGGCCAGCACCAGGTAATAGAGCACGACGTCCGAGCGGAGCGGCAAGATGCCGAACAGGCTCCCGCGGGGCACGCCCTGCAGACCGTTCTCACCGCCGGTGAACGGTGCCTCGAGGCACACGAAGTACACCAGCTGCCCGAGCGCCAGCGTGATCATGGCGAAGTAGATGCCGTGGCGGCGGATGGCGAGCCCGCCGATCAGTGTGCCGAGCGCCGCCGCCACCACCATGGCACAGAGAATTGCCGCCGAAGGACCGAAGGCATGCGCGGTGATGAGCCAGGAGCTCACGTAGGCGGCGAAGCCGAAGAACGCCGCGTGGCCGAACGACAGCATGCGGCCGAAGCCGAGCAGCAGGTTATATGCGCAGGCGAACATGGCGAAGCACAGCAGCTTCATCATGAACACCGGGTAGATGCCGAGCCACGGGACGCACAACGCGAACAGCCCGAGCAGCGCGTAGAGGATTGCCGTGGTGCGCACGCGGCTATTCCTTGCCGAACAATCCCGCGGGCCGCAGGATCAGCACCAGCGCCATGATGACGAACACCACGATGTTGGAGGCCTCCGGGTAGATCACTTTGGTGAATCCCTCCACCACGCCGAGCACCAGACCGCTCACGATGGCGCCCAGGATCGATCCCATTCCGCCGATCACCACCACCGCGAACACGACGATGACGAGCGAGTTGCCCATGTGCGAATTCACCAGCACCACCGGGGAGGCCAGCACGCCGGCGAGCGCCGCGAGCGCCACGCCGCCGCCGTAAGTCGTCGCTTTCAGCAACGGCACGTTGACGCCGAAGGCCTGCAGGAGCGGGGCGTTCTCGGTGGCCGCCCGCAGCGTCGCTCCAAGACGGGTGCGCTCGATCACGAACCAGGTGCTGAAGCACACCACCACCGAGGCGAGGATCACCCAGGCGCGGTACAACGGCAGGAACATGAAGTGCAGGTTGAGCGCTCCGGCGAGCGACTGCGGCACGGGATAGGACTGACCGGTAGCACCGAACACCTGGTGCAGCGAGCCCTCGACGATCAACGCCAGCCCGAAGGTGAGCAGCAGTCCGTAGAGCGGGTCGAGCCCGTACAGCCGCCGCAGCAGCAGCCGCTCGACCACCACACCGATCAGCCCCACCGCGAGTGGCGCCAGCACCAGTGCCGCCCAGTAGTTGATGCCGCAATACTGCAGGCCGAGGAGGGCGGCAAACGCGCCGAGCGTGTAGAAGGCCCCGTGGGCAAAGTTGACCACCCCCATGAGGCCGAAGATCACCGCGAGCCCGAGACTCAGCATGGCGTAGAACGAGCCGTTCACCAGCCCGAGCGTCAGCTGCCCGAGTATGACGGCGACCGGGATCCCGAAGATCTCCGTCACAGGAGCGCTGCAGCCGTGCGCCGCGACGCGCCCGATGCGGCGCGCCAGCACGCCGCAGCGATGCGGCGCGGGTGAGGTGCTACTTGCGGGCGAGCGGACATAGTCCCGTGATCGGGCCGAAGGCCTCCTCGCCACTCATCTTCTTCACCACTTTGTAGTAGTCCCAGGGGTACTTCGATTCCTGCGGCCTCTTCACCTGCATCACGTACATGTCGTGGATCATCGCGCCGTCGGCGCGAATGTAGCCGCCCTGGGTGAACATGTCGTTGATCTTCATCTTTTTCAGTTCCGCCATCACCTGGTCGGAATCGGTGCTGCCCACGGCCTTGACGGCCTTGAGATAGGTGAGCGTCGCTGAGTAGGCGCCGGCCTGGTCCATGGTCGGTTGGCGGTTGATCTTGGCAAAGAAGCGCTTGGCGAATGCCCGCGTCTCGGGGTTGAGATCCCAGTACCAGGCGGTGGTCAGATACAGGCCCTGCGCCGTGTTCAGGGTGAGGCTGTGGATGTCGGTGAGGAAGGCGAGCAGCGCCGCCGGTTTCATGGTCTTGGTGATGCCGAACTCGTTGGCGGCCTTGAGCGAATTGCTGAAGTCGGTACCCGCGTTCGCCAGTCCCAGCACCTGCGCGCCCGAGGCCTGCGCCTGCAGCAGGAACGAGGAGAAGTCCGCGGCCCCGAGCGGCACGCGCACCGCGCCGACATTCTTGCCACCGTGCGTCTCGACGACCTTCGAGGCCGCGGCCTGCAGCTGCGTGCCGAAGGCATAGTCCGCGGTGAGGTAGAACCAACTCTTGCCGCCGCTGTTGACGATCGCGGTGGCCGTGCCGTTGGCGAGCGCCACCGTGTCGTAGACGTAGTGGACGGTGTAGGCCGTGCAGTCTTCGTTGGTGAGCGATGCGCCCCCGGGCCCGATGTTGAAGAGCGGCACTTTCTTCACTGCCGCGACCTTGGCCATGGCGATGTTGACGCCGGTATTGGAGCCGCCGAGCAGCAGGTTGAGGCCATTCTGGTCGGCCCATTCGCGGAACTTCGATGCGCCGATGTCGGGCTTGTTCTGGTGGTCCGCCGTCAGCACGACGATCTTGCGGCCGAGCACGGTGCCGCCGAAGTCGGCGATCGCCATGTTGATGGCTTCGACCCCGGCGGCGCCCATGACATCCGCGTACACGCCGGACATGTCGTCGATGTCGCCGATCACCACCTGATCGGTCGCGGCCGGCACCGGCGTCCCCGGCACGACGCTCACGCCGAGTGTTGCCACCGCCACAGCCCACATCCTCGCTCTCATTGCTGTTCTCCTGCAGTAGGGATTTTGCCCGGGTTACACACCCAGGAACTCGTGCAACATCGTCATTTTGGCCTGAAGGGACGCGGCGGCGAAATCATCGACGATGCGCCCGCGCTCCATGATGTAGAAGCGGTCCGCGAGCGGCGCGGCGAAGCGGAAGTTCTGCTCGGCCATGATGATGGTGTAGCCCTGTGCCCGCAGCGTCTGAATGGTCCGGGAGAGCGCCTGCACGATCACCGGCGCGAGACCCTCGGAGATCTCATCGAGCAGCAGCAGCCGCGCGCCGCTGCGCAGGATGCGCGCGAGTGCCAGCATCTGCTGCTCGCCACCCGAGAGATGCGTGCCGCGGCTGTGGCGGCGCTCCAGCAGGTGCGGAAACATGCGGTAGATCTCCTCGACCGTGCTGCCGCCCGCGGCGAGCGGCGGCGGCAGCAGCAGGTTCTCCTCGGTCGAGAGACTTGCGTAGATGCCGCGCTCTTCGGGACAGTAGCCGACCCCGAGACGGGCGATGCGATGCGGCGGCAAGGTGATCGTCTCCTGACCGTTGATCACCACCGAGCCGGAGCGACTGCCCACCAGGCCGAGCAGCGCCCGCAGCGTCGTGGTCCGGCCAGCGCCATTGCGGCCGAGGAGCGTCACCACCTCACCGGCGTTCAGCTGACAGTTGATGCCGTGCAGGACGTGCGACTCGCCATAGTAGGCGTGCAGGTCGCTGACGCGCAGCGGTTGTGGACTCATCGGAGCGTACCGTGCGGCGCGCTGTCGGCCGATCCCATGTAGGCTTCCAGCACGAGCGGATCGTGCGAGACCTGCGCGTAACTGCCGCTGGCGATGATCTGACCGCGTTGCAGCACGGTGATGGTGTCCGCAATGCGGGCCACCACCTGCATGTTGTGCTCCACCATGAGGATGGTGCGATCGGAGGCTGCCCGGCGGATGAGCGCAGTCACGCGATCGACGTCCTCGTGCGCCATGCCCTGGGTCGGCTCGTCGAGCAGCATCAGCTCGGGGGCGACGCTCAGCGTGGTGGCGATCTCGAGCGCGCGCTTGCGCCCGTACGGGAGCTCCGCAGCGCGCATGTCGGCGAACGCGCCGAGCTGCATCTGCTCGAGCAGCTCGCGGGCGCGGGCCTCGAGAGCACGCAGCGTCGCCTCGCGCTTCCAGAAATGAAAGCTGGTGGCGAGGGCGCGCTGCAGCCCGACGCGTACGTTCTCGAGCACGGTCAGGTTGGGAAAAACCGCAGATACCTGGAACGAGCGCACGATGCCGCGGCGCGCGACCTCGGCGGGCCTTTCCAGGGTGATGTCGCGGCCGCGATAGAGGATCTGACCGCGATCAGGGATGAGAAACTTGGTGAGCAGGTTGAAGAAGGTGGTCTTGCCGGCGCCGTTCGGGCCGATCAGGGCGTGAATGTGGCCGCGCCGCACGCGCAGGTCGACGTTGCTCACCGCGACGAAGCCGTGGAACTCCTTGGTGAGCCCACGCGTCTCGAGTATGAAATCGTCGGCGACCTGCGGCACCGCCGCCATCGCGTCCTCCCCCACACCGTGTTTTCTCGCCGGCGGTGCACGCGCGCTGTCGCGCCCGGTGCAGTCTATCGGGACAGGCAACACCAGGTCGAGCGCTTGGGCGCTGCCCCTGGCGCTGTGGCGCGGCACCTAGCCCGGTGCGGCCGGCGCCGTCTCGTGCGGCACCGGCTCGAAGGTCATGTCGGACATCGTCCGCACCAGGGCATCAAACTCCGCTGGGCGGGCCGCGCTCGCGCTGCTGGCGCTGACCGCGATTCGATACAGATGTTGATCCACGATGACGTAGGTGACGCACAGGTACTCGGTCTGCACTCGCGATCCCCGGCGGGCGTCGACCACCGTCCAGGCGCTGTGGCCGTTGATCGCGGTCGGTGCGCCCTCGGTCTTCGAGTCGATGATGGGCGCGAACCTCCCGTCGAGGCTCGCGCGGTAGGCGGGGCTCGCCACGGTGCTGCCCGCGGGCGCGGCTGCATCCTCGCGATACACCGTGAGGACCGCATCGCCCACGCTTGTCGTCAACTCGTGGCCGCCCGCCCGCGGCATCACCTGGGGCTTGACGGCCCCGCTCGGCAGGCCGGTTAATTTCACCCCGAGCTCCGGCACGTCGACGTCATCCGTCCAGCCCGCCGTCGACCGGAGCAACATGAGCGTAACGAGGAGCCCGAAGGCGCGCGATGAGTGCATGAGCCGATCTTACCGGAGATCCTTCGCCCTGGTTCCCTCACGAGCCGCCGGCGGGCCGCGCTCACGTGCGGCAGGCGCCGGCGCCGAGCGCGCCGCGCTCGAGGCGCTGTGGCAGGTGGTGTGTGCGATTCCGCGCGGGCGCGTCTCGACCTACGGTGCCGTGGCGCGCGCCGCCGGGCTTCCCGGGCGCGCACGCCAGGCAGGGTACGCGCTCAAGGTTGCGCCACGCGCGCTCAATCTGCCGTGGCACCGTGTGGTCGCGGCCGGCGGTCGCATCGCCTTTCCGGCCGGATCGCTCGAACACCGCGAGCAGGCACGCCGCCTGCGCGCCGAAGGTGTCGCGGTGCGCGCGGGGCGCGTTACGCGCTCCGCCATGACCGAGCTCGATGAGCTATAGTCGCTGGCCTTCGCACCAGCGCCTCGGTCGGCGCGCGCCGCCGGCGGTCAGTGAACCAGCGGTGTGCCGGCACGCACTTACAAACGGCGCCGTGCGCGCCGCGCGCACGATAGGCCGAGAAGTTGCATCCGTCGAGCTCAGGCATGACCTTTCTGGCGATCGCCCTGCTGCAGCCGCTCGCGGTGATCGCTCAGGGCGGATGGCTCGAGGACCCGCAGGTTCAGCAGCGTCTGGCGCACGGTCAGGTGGTGGTGTCGACCGCGACGGCGATCGACCCCGAGCGACCGCGCGGCCGCGTCCGCGCGGCTGTGCGCATCAAGGCATCGCCGGAGGCAATCTGGCGCGTCATGACCGATTGCACGCAGACGCCGTCGTTCGTGCCGGGTCTCAAGGGTTGTCGGCGCCTCGACGGCGCGGCCGACGGCAGTTGGGAGGACATCGAGCACGAGGTGCGTTACTCGTGGCTGCTGCCGACGGTTCGCTACGTGTTTCGCGCCCATTACGATCGCCCGCGTCGCATCGACTTCCGCCGCACCAGCGGCGACCTGAAGGAAGAGGAGGGCACGTGGCTGCTGACGCAGACGCCGGATGCGTCGGCGACGGTGGTCGAGTACGAGGTGTACGTCGATCCGGGATTCTGGATCCCGCAGGTGCTGGTGTCGCGCTCGTTACGCAAGGACCTCCCGGCCGCTCTCACCGGACTGCGCGATCGCGTCGAACAGTCCGCGGGCGGTGGGCATCACGGGACGCCGCCGCAGCCCTGACCAACATTGTCAAATCGCTCCCTGTCGCGCTTCACCGACGACTTGCCGCTGCCTGTTGCCGCGTGAAGACTTGAGCTGAACCGACAGGAGAAGCGAAGTTGCGTATGCGAGTAAGTGTCGTGGGGGCGCTGCTGCTGGTTGTGGCGCTCTCAGCGTGCAGCGGCAAGAGCGGCGGCACCGCGGCAACGACGGGGACACCGGGGACGCCGGGTTCCGGTGGCGGCGGCGTCAATCCAACGCCGGCACAGCCGACCGATATCGTCACCTACAAGTACGACCTCGGCAGGACCGGCCAGAATCTGACCGAGTCGGTGCTGACACTGGCCAACGTCAATTCGCAGAGCTTCGGGCTGCTGCGCCTGCTCAGCACCGACGGGAAGGTCGACGCCCAGCCGCTTTACCTCTCGGGGCTCACAGTGCAGGGCGCCAAGCACAATGTGCTGTTCGTCGCGACCGAGAACGACTCCGTTTACGCCTTCGACGCCGACAGCGGCACGCTACTGTGGCACGTGTCGCTGCTCGGCAGCGGCGAGACGGTGGACGATCTGCCGTCGAACGGCTGCACCCAGGTAACCCCGACCATCGGCGTCACCTCGACACCCGTCATCGACCGCAGCGCCGGTGCGCACGGCACGATTTTCCTCGTGGCCATGTCGGTCGCGACCGCCTCGGGGACCTACTACCAGCGGCTGCACGCGCTCGATGTCACCACCGGTGCGGAACTGCTCAACGGCCCCGTGGTGGTCTCGGCGACCTACCCGATGCAGGGTGGAACCTCCTCGTTCGATGCGGGACAGTACGAGGAGCGGGCCGCGCTACTGCTCTCGGGGGGAACGATCTACACCAGTTGGACCTCGCACTGCGATGCGCCGCCGTACTACGGCTGGATCATCGCCTACAGCGAGAGCACGCTCGCGCGCACCGCGGTGCTCAACGTCGCGGCCAACAGCGGCGGCGAGGGACCGGCGATCTGGATGAGTGGTGGGGGGCCTGCCGCCGACTCGAGCGGCAATGTCTATC
The DNA here is from genome assembly GCA_035516875.1 of Steroidobacteraceae bacterium. Lineage (GTDB taxonomy): Bacteria > Pseudomonadota > Gammaproteobacteria > Steroidobacterales > Steroidobacteraceae > 13-2-20CM-66-19. Next base: position 3,251 of record DATIZW010000041.1, on the reverse strand, counting down.
TGCTGACGGCCAACGGAGCGTTCGATACGACGCTCGATGCCAACGGCTTCCCGAGCGGTGGCGACTACGGCAACAGCTTCCTCAAGCTGTCGACCGCGGGCGGTACGCTGACTGTCGCCGACTACTTCACCATGTCGAACGCGGTGAGCGAATCGGCCAACGATGCCGACCTCGGCTCGGGCGGCATCCTGCTGTTGCCGGACCTGACCGACTCCGGTGGCACCGTACGCCACCTCGCGGTGGGCGCCGGCAAGGATACCAACCTGTACGTCGTTAACCGCGACTCGATGGGCAAATTCAATTCCAACAGCAACAATATCTGGCAGCAATTGTCCGGCGCGCTTCCGGGTGGGATCTGGTCGACACCCGCGTACTTCAACGGTGTGCTGTACTACGGCAACTCGAACGGCGCGCTGGTGGCGTTCCCCGTCAGCGCGGCGCGGCTCGCCGGCACGCCCTCCTCGAGCGGCGCCACGAAGTACACCTATCCCGGCACCTCCCCGGCGGTCTCCGCGAACGGCACCGGCAACGGCATCGTCTGGGCGCACGAGAACTCGAGTCCCGCGGTGCTGCACGCGTATGACGCGAGCAATCTCGCCCACGAGCTCTACAACAGCTCGCAGGCGGCGAATGGGCGCGACCAGTTCGGCGCCGGCAACAAGTTCATCACGCCGGCGATCGCGGACGGCAAGGTGTTCGTCGGCACCCAGAGCGGCGTGGCGGTGTTCGGGCTTCTCAACTGAGCCCCACCGCGATTCGCCACCGCGGCCGGCGACTGGCGCCGCGCTCGACGCCAGCAGCCCCTCAGGGTGAGGAGGCGAGCTCGAGCTCCCGCAGCCGCGGTCCCTCGACGTTGCCGATGTGGATCGAGGCGTCGTAAAGCACCACGCCGAACAGCAGCAACGCAATCCCCAGCACCGCGAAGGCGCGCACGTGGCGGCGCTCGAAGGTCTTGATGGAGCGGGCGTAGGCGATCAGCGCCAGCACCGCGGCAACCACGACGATGGCGTCCACGCTCGCCCGCTGCCAGTAGCTGCCGCCGAGATGCAGCCACATGCCGAACTCATCGAAAGTGAGCGCCATGGCGATGCCGTAGGCGAACGCCGTGCGGCGCGCGGCATCGCCGGTCGGTGCGGCCAGCAACAGGTAGCCGCCGACCGCGGCCAGCAACAGGATGCCGTAGTTGAGGTGATGTACGTGCGTGTTGTGCAGGAACAGATAGAGGTTGGGGATGCGCCGCGCCATGATCAGGAACACCACGGTGCGGGCGAGTATGAAGGTGAGGAGAAACGCCAGCAGCGCCCGCCGCGCCAGCTCGTCGGCCGTCGCCCGGGCTGCAACGTTGCTCATCTGCGGGTGAAGCGCAGCCTCATCTGCCGCCGCTATAGCCCAGAGCGATGTTGTTGACCAGGCGATGTCCGACCGCGGCCTGCCTGGCAGCCGACTCGGCATCCGCGCGCTGCAGATCCGTCTGCACCTGACCGCTCAGGTAAACAACGCCATCGAGCGCCTGTACATAAACGCGATTGGGGGGTCCGAGAGCGGGATAGTGATGCAACTCTGACATCACCGCGGCGCGCAATTGTGTATCGCCCGGACAGCCCCCGAGTTCGCACTTCCTCCAGGCCTGGTACGTGGTGCAACCGGTGAGGGCACCCAGCACCGCTAGGAGCCAGGGCAGCAAGCGCCAGACGGTCGAGGCTCTCATGTGAAGAACGTTGCGGTCCACGGCGGACGCGCTCGGAGCGAATATTCTCACAGGGGCGACCGCCCAGGCGCGCCGTTTTTCTTTGTCTCACCGGACTATAAGATCCACGGCGATGGAGCCTTTACCGCTTTCCCATTGGGAGAACTTCTACGTCATCGTCGGCTCGGCGGCAGCGGGCCTCACGGGGCTGACTTTCGTGGTCATCGCCCTGATCCGTGATGTCGCGAACGTGCGGCCCACCGGCCTCAGCGCCTTCGTGACACCGACGATCGTGCACTTCGGCGGCGTGCTCGCGCTCGCGGCGTTCCTGAGCATGCCCGATCTGACCGTCACAATCCTGAGCGCCGCCTTCGCACTCGGTGGACTCGCGGGCGTGGCGTACGGCCTCTTCATCGCCGGGAGGCTGCGCGGTTTCGCCGGGAGCATGCGCGGTCAGGACAGTGCCTACGTCCCGGTGCGCGAGGACTGGATCTGGAACGTGGTTTTGCCGACACTCGCCTACGCGGCGCTGCTCGTTACGGGCGTGCTGGTCTGGCACCACCCGGTAGCGGCGCTGCACGCCGTGGCGGCGCTGTCGCTGGTGCTACTGTTCATCGGCATTCGCAATGCGTGGGATATCGCCGTATGGATGACCACGCACGGGCCGCCTCCGTCGCAGTGACCGCTCCGGCGGGCTGGGCCAGGCCCTAACCCTGACCCCTGACCCGTAACCCCATTCGGGTGCCCGCCACGCTTCAGTCATCAGGCCCACGACGGGAGCGAACATGAGACGGATTTCCCCTTTTGCGGCGCTGGCCGCACTGGCCGCGAGCTGCAATGCGAACGCACTCGGCGCCCTGGCGGACGTGACGGTCATCGACCGCGACAGCGGCGCCGCCTTGAGCACCTATTATGCCGGCGGCGAGTACTGGATCGCGGGAACACCGGGGCACCGCTACGCGCTCGAGATCCGCAATCGCGGCGCCGGACGTCTGCTCGCGGTGACCTCGGTCGATGGCGTCAACGTGCTCTCCGGTGCCACCGCCGGGTGGGATCAGGCGGGCTATGTGTTCGACGCCGGCGAGCGCTACCGGGTGACGGGCTGGCGCAAGAGCAACGCCGAAGTGGCCGCATTCGTCTTTACCGACCTGCCGAACTCCTATGCGGCCCGTACCGGGCGACCGGCAAACGTCGGCGTCATCGGCGTCGCATTGTTTCGCGAGCGCCGGCCGCCCCGGGTATACCTCGGGCCGCAGGCTGGGCCGCTGCCTTCGGAGGAGAGCGAAGCGTCGGGTGCGGATCGCTCCGCTGTGCCGTCCACGGGGGCGCCGACAGCGGCTGCGCCGACCGCGAGCATTCCGCCGACGTCGCCGGCTGCGCCTGCGGCCGCCCCGTCCGATGGGGCGCGCTCGGGCGAGCAGACGGCGGGGTCGGTAGGGCATCCACCCGGGGCCGTCGCCGAGCCGCGAGCACAGCCCGACACCCGACTCGGCACCGGTCACGGCGAGCGCGAATACTCCTACGTCGTCGACACCGAGTTCCGCAGGATGCAGCGCGAGCCAAA
>DATIZW010000040.1:0-13190 GCA_035516875.1 Steroidobacteraceae bacterium | reverse complement strand
AAGCGCCCCGACGCCGGCGGGTACCTGGTGATCCGCAAGCCCTGGCCCTCGATGCTGCGTACCATCTGGCGCAACAACGAGCGTTACATCGCCGGCTACTGGGAGAAGTTCGACAACCGTTACTACGTCGCCGGCGACAGCGCCCATCGCGACAAGGACGGCTACTTCTGGATCATGGGGCGCATCGACGATGTGCTCAACGTCGCCGGCCATCGACTCGGAACCATGGAGATCGAGTCGGCGCTGGTCGCGCACCCGCGCGTCGCCGAGGCGGCGGTGGTCGGCAGGCCGCACGAGATCAAGGGCGAGGCGGTGTTCGCCTACGTCGTCACCCGCGGCCAGCGCCCGACAACCGAGGCGGCGACTCTGACCAAGGAGTTGCGCGACTGGGTCGGCCAGCAGCTCGGTCCGATCGCCAAGCCCGATGACATCCGCTTCGCCGACAATCTGCCCAAGACGCGCTCGGGCAAGATCATGCGCCGGCTGCTGAAGGCCATCGCGCGCGGCGAGGAGATCACCCAGGACGTCTCGACGCTGGAGAACCCGGCGATCCTCGAGCAGCTGCGCGGCAGCGATGCCATGGCTCCGGCCGCTGCGAAGGTCGCTGTTGCGAAGGTCGCTGTTGCGAAGGTCGCTGTCGCGAAGGTGGTTGCTGCGAAGCTCGCCGCTACCAAGGCGGCGAGCGCCGCGAAGCGGCGGCCCGCGGCGCGCCGGAGCGCCCGCAAGAGCGCGGTGAAGCGCACGCGCGCGAAGGCCGCGCGCAAGGCAGCATCACGAGGCCCCGCCGCCAAGCGTGCGGCTCGACGCAGTAAGGCGAGCCGCAAGGCGGCGGGGGGCACGCGGCGCAACAGCCCGGCGCGCGCCACTCGCTCGGCCCGCCGGCGCTGACGGGCGCGCTCAGCGCGCGGCCTCGAGCGCCAGCACCACGAGGCGCTGCTCGAGCCACTCGCCGACCCCGCGCGGGCGCTCGAGACCCATGCGCCGGAGCGCGGCCGCGTGCGCGCCCGCGCCGCCGCCGTTGAGCAGCGCCGCTGCCGCGGTGCGCAGCCGTGCGAGGGCGGTCGCGCTGCGCGCCTCGAGGAATCTGAGTGCGTGCGAGAGCGCGATCTCCTCCTCGGTCAGGTCGGTTCCGAAGGGGTATTCGCTGAACAGTCCACCCTCCCGGTAAGCGCGTAATGCGATCTCGAGCCGCGGCGGCAGGTTGTTGCGGAACTCCTCGGGAATGCGATAGTCGGCGCCGATCTTGCCCGCGGCTCGCGCCTGCGCGAGCAGCGACTCCTGAAAGCGCGAGTCGGCGATGTTGAGCAGCGCGGCGATGATCTCCTCGTCGGTCCGACCGCGCAGGTCGGCGACCCCGTATTCGCTCACCACGACGTCGCGCAGATGGCGTGGGATGGTCTCGTGTCCGTAGCGCCAGATGATGTTGGAGGTGGTGCGGCCGCGGTGCATGCGCGTGGCGCGCACGCACAGGATCGAGCGCGCCCCCGGCAGGGCGTGCGCCATGGCGACGAAGTTGTACTGACCGCCGACGCCGCTCACCACCTTGCCGCTCTCGAGCGCATCCGACACCGCGGCACCGAGCAGGGTGACCATCATGGTGGTGTTGACGGAGCGCGCCGCGCGCCGCTGCAGCACGCGCAGCTCCTGATCGGCGCCGTAGAGCTGATTGACGAAGCTCACGCCGCGCATGCCGAACCGAGCCCGCTCGCTCTCCGGCAGCTCGCGCAGCGCCGCGTAGAAGCCACGCGGGCCGAGAAAGAATCCAGCATGCAGCAGCTGGCCGTTGCGCAGCTCCCGCCCCAGGCACTCGGCCGCGAGACGTGCGCGGCTCGCGGGGTCGGTGAGATCGGCGGCGATCCACTCGCCACCGCGCGAGCGCATGCGCCCGGCGGCGAACTCGACGTCCTCGCCGAACACGCCGTAGTGCTGCAGCTCGGCGAACTGCGCCGCATCGAGCCGCGGGCCGGCCCCCGCCGCGGCGAGCTGCGTGAGGATGCCGGCATCGAAGCGCTCGCCGATCTCACCACCCCGCAGCAGCCGTTCAAGGGGCAGGCTGTCGTAGACGCGCCGCTGCAGGATCCCGGCGCGGTACAACTCGAGCAGCTGCGCGCTGAACATCTCGGTAGAGGCGAACAGCCCCGCGGCAAAGGGCGCGTCACCCCCTGCGACCCGCATCAGGGCCGCCGCGCTGCGCGTGCCGAGTGCCGCGAGCGCGCTGCACCACGCGGTGTTCTGCTGGTGGCGCAGCAGCAGCGCATAGACGAGCGAGTCGCCGAGCTCGCCGATGCCGACCTGCAGCGTGCCGCCATCGCGCACCAGGCTGCTGGCGTACAGGCCGATCGCAAGCTCGGCGGTGCCGAGCGGCGGATTGGGCGGGCAGAACAGGTCGTAGTCGTAACGCGGGTCGTGCACCAGGAAGTCGAAGCTCTGCGGGTCGACCTGCGCGTGTCCGCCCATGAACGGCATCTGCGCGTGGGTCTCGCCCACCATGACGATGTCGCGCCCGGCGCGGCGTGCCTCAGCGATGACGGGCAGGAGGTCGGCGGTCACGTCGGGGTTGGAGCCGAGGCTCAACTGCAACTCGCCGTTCACCACGCGCCGCGCCAGCAGGTGCGCGATGACGTTGACGCCGCGCGCCAGAACGTCGCGCGCCACGTGCGTGTAGTTGGCGCTCAGGTAGTGGCGCTGCGCGTGGCGGGAGTCGAGGAACGCGCCCGGCGCCAGATAGAATTCGACGACGCGGACGTTGGCGGGAACGCGGTCGCTGCGCACCGCGCGCGCGTATTCCGGCTCCACGTAGCTGCCGAACACCCGGGCGACGAGCGGCCCGAGCAGCCGTGCCTCGAGCGGCGAGCGTGCCACGGGCTTCAGCAGCGACAGCGCGGTCATGATGGTCAGGTCGAGTGTCGGATCACGCAGCGCGCGCCGGTAGAACTCGTTGACCAGCGGGTTCGGCTTGCCGATGCCGAGCGGCAGCGCGAGCACGATGCGCGGTCCCACACGGCGCAGCACCGCGTCAACGCATTCGCCGACGTCAGTGAGTATTTCGGGCATGCAGCTTGTGGCATGCTCCCCGAACGCCGCGCGGCACGTCAACCGCGGCACCGACCACGGAGCGACACATGGCACTGAAGAAACCGGCGCTCGATCCGCGCACCATCGAGGCAGTAGTCCGCAGCGGCTATCCCGAGCCGTACCGCTCGCGCGTGCTGCCGCGCGAGAAGCGCGCCGTGGGTCACGCCCTCGGCCTGACGCGCATCGGCATCAACCACACCACGCTGCCGCCCGGCAAGGAATCCTCGATGCGCCACTGGCACACGCTAGAGGACGAGTTCGTGTACGTGCTCGAGGGCGAGGTGGTGCTGCGCACCGGTGCCGGCGAGCAGCTGCTGAGCGCGGGCATGTGCGCCGGCTTTCCCGCAGGCAGTGATGATGGGCATCAGCTCATCAACCGCAGCTCGCAACCAGCGGTGTACCTGGAGATCAGCAACCGCGACGCCGCGGACACCGCCCATTACTCAGATCCCGACGTCGACCTCGAGTGGAGCCCGCCGCACGCGGTCGGGCGCTTCACGCGTCGTAACGGCACGCCCCTCTAGCGTCGCGCGCGCTGCCACTCGCCGCCTGCGGTTGGCTCAGCGCGCCGTGAGGCGCAGCGCGAACGACACCCCGACGTCGTTGCCCACCTGGTCGGTGGCCTTCCAGTCGCCCTGGCCCACGCCGAAGTCGAGGCGCCGCAAGCTGGTCTTGCCGCTCATGTAGGCGACGCCCGCGCCCTGCTCGGTCGCGGTGCGCAGCGTGAAGGGCACACGCAGGTCGCGCGTGATGTCGCGGATCGTGAGCCTGCCCACCGCCTCGTAGCCGCCTGGCGTCTTCACGATCTGCGCGGCGGCGAAGCGCGCCTGGGCGAACTTCTTCACCCCGAACAGATCCGCATCCTTGAGCGTGTCGTCGCGTTCCTGGTCACCGGTGTCGACCGAGGTCATATCGACGGTGACTTCGAGATGACTCGCGGCGAGCTGGTCGGCGGCGAAGTCGAGTGCGGTAGTGAAGCGGCGGAAGCGGCCCTTGTTCTGCGCGCCGGCCTGCGAGAAGTTGAACTCGAGACTGCTCTTGGCCGGATCGAGCACGTAGTGCGTGACCGTGGCGGTGGTGGCCGCCGTCGGCAGTGGGGCCGAAAGGGTGTGCGTGGCAACCGTCGCGAGCAGCATGGCGCCGAGCGCCGCATGCCCGGCGCGTCTCATCGGCCCGATCCCTGGGCCTTCGGGGCAGTGAAGGGCAGCATGCGCCGCAGGACGTCGTCCTTGAGCACGAAGTGATGCTTGAGCGCGGCCAGCAGATGGACGATGGCGACGACGCCGAGAGTCCAGGCGAGCACCCCGTGGGTAGTCAGCAACATCTCATACAGCGCCTTGTTCTTCGGCACCAGATCCGGGAGCGTGAAGAACCCGAACCAGCTCACCGGGAACCCACGGGCCGAGGACATCGTCCAGCCGGCGAGCGGAACGGCGAACAGCAACGCGTAGAGCAGCGCGTGGGTGATTCTTGCCAGGCTGCGCTCGTAGGGCTTGAGGGTATCCGGGAGCGGCGGTTTCGGGTTGGTCCAGCGCCACGCGAGGCGCACGGCCGCCAGCATGAGAATGGTGATGCCGATGGATTTGTGCCGCGCGAGAAGTGCCAGCTTGCGGGGACCGGCCGGCAGATCGTCGAACATGGTGGCGAGGGTGAACTGCGCGATGATGAACAGCACGATCAGCCAATGCAGCAGCTGCGCGAGCGCACCCCAGCGTTGCGTGGTGTTCCTGATGGCCATGTCGCTAAGCTTATGCGGGTGAGTGGGCGTTGGAAACTCCTGGTGCCGCCGGCGCTGTTGGGCGCAACGCTCGCGGCCTGTCAACTGCCGCCGCACGTTCCAGCCGCGCCGCCCGCTCAGGCGACGCCAACCCCGCCGGTTACGGCGCCGCGCCTCGGCACGCCCTACGATGTCGTGCCGCAGGCTTCGCTCCTCGTCATTCTCGTCTATCGCGCCGGCGCGCTCGCGAGCGCCGGCCACAACCACGTGATCGCTTCGCACGAGCTGACGGGGACGCTGTACGTGCCGCCCGACGTCACGCGCAGCAGCTTCGAGCTGCACCTTCCCGTGACGACGCTCACCGTGGACGAGGCGCCGCTGCGCGCCCAGCAGCCGGGCGCCGACTTTCCGCCGGAAGTCTCCGAGGGTGCGAAGGAGGGTACACGGCGCAACATGCTCGGCGCGGCGCTGCTCGATGCCGAGCACAACCCCGAGATTCTGCTGCGCGGGGCCGTTAGCGCCTCGCCTACAGCGCCGTCTGGCGCCGCGAGCGCCGCGCGCGATACCCGCGCGGTCGTCGCGCGCGTCGAGAGTGCGATCCGCGGCCAGCAGCACACCTTCAACGTGCCGCTGTGCTACCGGCTCGGCGACGGCGTGCTCACCGCCACGGGCGAGTTCCCGCTGCGCCAGAGCGAGCTGGGTCTGACACCCTTCAGCGCCATGCTGGGCGCGCTGCAGGTGCAGGACGAGATGCGCATCCGCTTGCGCGTCGTGGCGCGCGCGGCGGGCAGCGGCGCGGCGAGCGCAGCGCCGCCGATAGCCGCGGCTCCCGACACGCCCTGCGGGGCGCCGCGCTGACGGTCGCGGCCACGCCGCTGCCGCGCGGCGGCTCAGAGCTCCGCTGCGGCGAGCAGCAGCGACGTGCCGTCCGGGTCCTCGAGCCGTGCGGCACTCACCACGCCGCTCCGGTCCGCTGCAAGATCGCTGACGGTGAGGCCGAGGGCACGCAGCCGCGCAAGGCGCGCGGCGAGATCCGCATCGCGGAACACCAGCATCGCCCGCCGGCACAGCTGCGGGGCATGGAACGCAAGATCCAGGTGATCGCTGGTGAGCGACAGGTGTGGGTAAGGCGTCTGCGTCTCCTCGGCCGCGACGAAGCCGAGCGGCTCCCAGAACGCCTGCGCGACGGCGAAATCGCTCACCGGCAGGCTGATCTCGGCGAAGTCCCCGCACAGCGAGGTGTCGCTCGCCGCGCGCGGCGCCGGCGAATAGGTGCGGGCCTCGAGCACTGCGACCGCCTGGCCAAACGGGTCGGCAAAGGCGATCTCGTTGAAGACATCCTCGCCGAGCTGACAGCTGCTCAGCGCTATCCCGGCGGCGGCAAACGCCGGCAACGCCGCAGCGACCCCGGGCCGGACGAAGGTGAGCGTCGGCGAGGGAGCGGCACGACCGTGCAGACCGATGGCGAGGCGCCCGTCGGTGAGCACGCCGTACGGATGGGCGAACGCATCGGTGGTACTGGCCTGCGTGAATCCGAGGCGCTCGTAGAACTCGACCGCTGCACGCACGTCGTGCGTCGCGAGGCTGAGCTCGTGGAAGGTGCCGAGCAGCGGCAGCGGGCGGTGCGCCATCAGGCGGAAGCGCCGCGTGCGGCCGACGGCAGTCGCTCGCGCAAGCCGTCGGTCCATCCCTGGCAGCGCTGCGCAATCAACTCGGCGAGACAGTGAGCGTGCGCGCTGCTGGCATTGAGCGCCGGCACGTACTCGAAGCGCCGCCCGCCGGCGTGCATGAAGGCGGCGCGGTTCTCGATGTCGATCTCCTCGAGCGTCTCCAGGCAGTCCACCGCGAACCCGGGGCACACCACGCTGACCTCGCGCACGCCGCGCGCCGGCATAGCGGCGAGCACCGTGAGCGTGTAGGGCTTGAGCCACTCGGCGCGGCCGAAGCGCGACTGGAAGCTCACGCTCCACTCGCCATCGCGCAGCAGCAGCTCGTCGGCGAGCAGCCGCGCAGTCGCATGGCAGCGCTCGAAGTACGGGTCGCCGTTCTCGCAGTAGCGCTCGGGAATGCCGTGAAACGAGATCAGGAGGTGCGCGGTGCGGCCGTGCGCCTGCCAGTGCGCCTCGACGCTCGCACGCAGCGCCTCGATGTAGGCCGGATCGTCGTGATAGTCGGCCACCAGCTGCACGTCGGGGAGCGCGCGCCAGCGCCGCAGCTCGCTGCTCACCTGGTCGTGGGCCGCGCCGGTGGTGGCGCCGCAGTACTGCGGGAAGAGCGGCAGCACCAGCAGTCGCTGTGCACCGTCGGCGCGCAGGCGGCGCAGCGCGCCAGCCACGTCCGGAGCGCTGTAGAGCATGCCGGCCTCCACCGACAGCGGCGCGAGCATCCGCTGCGCGAGCGCATTGGCGAGCTCAGCGCGCAGCCGCTCGGTGAGATCGCGCAGCGGCGAGCCGGCCGCCGACCAGATGCGGCGATACTTGCGTGCCACGCGCGGCGGGCGAAACGGCAGGATCAGGCCGTACAGTAACGGCAGCCACAGCGCACGCGGCAGCTCCACCACACGCGGATCGGTGAGAAAGCGCGCGAGGAAGGCACGTACCGCGCGGGCGTCCGCGGCGAGCGGCGTGCCCGAGTTGATCAGGAGGATCCCGATGCGTTCCGTGCTCAACGGAGCCCGACGCACAGGAACTTCAGCTCCGTGTAATCGAGGATCCCGTACTTGGAGCCTTCGCGGCCGATGCCCGACTCCTTGACGCCGCCGAAGGGCGCGACTTCGGTGGAGAAGATGCCGGTGTTGAGACCCACCATGCCGTACTCGAGCGCTTCCGCTACCCGCCAGGAGCGCGCCAGGTCGCGCGTGTAGAAGTACGCCGCCAGTCCGAACTCGGTGTCGTTGGCCATGCGGATGGCATCCGTCTCGGTCTCGAAGCGAAACAACGGTGCGATCGGGCCAAAGGTCTCCTCGCGGGCGATCAGCATCGCCGGCGTCACCTCGGTCACCACGGTCGGCTCGAAGAAGGTGCCGCCGAGTGCGTGGCGCCGGCCGCCGAGCGCGACGCGCGCACCCTTGGCCACGGCGTCCGCCAGGTGCTGTTCCACCTTGGCGAGCGCCTTGGTGTCGATGAGCGGCCCCTGGTCGGTGGGTCCTTTGAGTCCGTCGCCGACGCGCAGCTGCGCGACCGCCTGCACCAGCTTCCTGCTGAAGGCCTCGTACACCGGGGCGTGCACCAGCAGCCGGTTGGCGCAGATGCACGTCTGGCCGGTGTTGCGATACTTGCTGGCGATCGCACCGGCCACCGCGGCATCGAGGTCCGCGTCGTCGAAGACGATGAAGGGCGCGTTGCCGCCGAGCTCCATGGTGATCTTCTTCACGCCGGCCGCGCACTGCGCCATGAGCTTCTTGCCGACCTCGGTCGAGCCGGTGAAGGTAACCTTGCGCACCAGCGCGTTGTTCGTCAGCTCGGCGCCGAGCCCGGCCGCGTCGGTGCCCGTGACCACGTTCAGCACTCCCGCCGGTACTCCGGCGCGCGATGCGAGTGCCGCCGCGGCCAGGGCCGAGTACGGCGTCTGGCTCGCCGGCTTGCACACGAAGGTGCAGCCGGCCGCGAGCGCCGGCCCCGCCTTGCGCGTGATCATTGCCAGCGGGAAATTCCACGGCGTGATCGCCGCGACCACGCCGACGGGCTGGCGCAGCACCAGCAGTCGCCGGTCGGCCTGATGCGGCGGGATCACATCGCCGTAAAGGCGCTTGCCCTCTTCGGCGAACCACTCAATGAAGGCAGCGCCGTAGGCGATCTCCCCCTTGGCCTCGGCGAGCGGCTTGCCTTGCTCGGCGGTCATGAGGGTGGCGAGGTCGTCCTGATTCGCCATCAGCAGCTCATACCAGCGTCGCAGGATCGCGGCACGTTCCTTGGCGGTGAGCGCCGCCCAGGCCGGGAAGGCCTGCGAGGCCGCCTCGATCGCGCGCCGCGCATCGGCGACGCTCATGTCGGGTACGGTGCCGATGGGCTCGCGCGTGGCGGGATTCACGATCGCGTGGGTGGCGCCGCTCGCGGCGTCGGTCCACTTGCCGCCGACGAAGGCGCGGGTGCGCAGCAGATCAGGGTCGCGCAGTTTCATGAAGAGGGTGCTCCGGGATTTGTGCCGGCAGTGCCTTGCACGCCGGCGACGTAACGGGCGAAAAACTCGAGCGTGCGTGTGCGCGCGAGCGCGGCGGCCTCAGGGTCGTAGCTGTCGCGCTGCTCACAGTTGAAGCCGTGGCCGGCGCCGTCGTAGGTGTAAACGGGTGCGGCGGGGTAGGCCGCCTTGAGCTGCTCGACCTCGCTGAGCGGAATGCTGCGATCGGCGGTGCCGAAGTGGTACATGACCGGGCAGCGTGGCTTGTGCTCGAGATGACTCATCACCTTGCCGTAGTACACCACCGCACAGGCGAGCGGCAGCTCCGCGGCGGCGAGGTACGAGAGCCTCCCGCCCCAACAATAGCCGACCGCGCCGGCCCGCCCGGAGTGCTTCACCGCCGCCAGCGCCGCCGCCAGGTCGCGCAGCGTCGTCTCCGGCTTGAGCTGCTTTACGTAGCCCAGGCCTTCCTGCATGGACGCGGGGCTGTAGTCGAGCTCGATGCCGCGGCGGATGCGATCGAACAGACACGGGGCGACCGCGGTGTAGCCTTCGGCGGCGAAGCCGTCGGTCACTTTGCGGATGTGGCTGTTGACTCCGAAGATCTCCTGGATCACCAGCAGCGCGCCCCGCGGACGTGCCGGGGCGGCGGCCATCCACACCTGAAATTCGTGGCCATCGCGCGCCATGATGGTGGTGAATTGGCCCATGGGGTGGCATTCTAACGCGTCGCGCCTTCGGAGGGACTCATGCTCGTCGGATCGGCCGTCAGGCGCGTCGCCATCGTCGGTGGCGTGCGCATTCCTTTTGCCCGCTCCTACACGGCTTACGCCACTGCCAGCAATCAGGACATGCTCACGGCCGCGTTCCGCGCGCTCGTCGAGCGCTACCGGCTGCAGGGCGAGCGGCTCGGCGACGTCGCCGCCGGCGCGGTCATCAAGCACTCGCGCGACTACAACCTGGTGCGCGAGAGCGTGCTGTCGAGCGGCCTCGATGCACACACGCCGGGACTCGACATGCAGCGCGCGTGCGGCACGAGTCTCGAGGCGGCGATCGACATCGGCAACAAGATTGCGCTCGGTCAGATCGATGCCGGGATCGCCGGCGGCACCGATTCGGTGAGCGATGCGCCCATCGTCTATCCGCGCGCCTACCAACAGCTGTTGCTCGAGAGCTATCGCGGCCGCAGCGCCTGGCAGCGGCTCGCACCGTGGCTCGGGCTGCGGCCGCGACATTTCAAGCCAGTGCTGCCGGCGGTGGTCGAGCCGCGTACCGGGCTGTCGATGGGGCAGAGCACCGAGATCATGGCGAAGCAGTGGCAGATCGCGCGTGCCGAGCAGGATGAGCTCGCCTGCGACAGCCACCTGAAGGCGGCGCGCGCCTGGCGCGAGGGGTTCTACGACGACCTGGTGGCCGAATACCTCGGCCTCAAGACCGACAACAACATCCGCCCCGACACGAGTCTCGAGAAGCTGGCGAAGCTGCGGCCGAGCTTCGTCGCCGACGGCACGCTGACGGCTGGCAACAGCACGCCGCTCACCGACGGTGCGAGTGCCGTGCTGCTCGCCACGCCCGAATGGGCTGCGCAGCGCAAGCTCCCGGTGCTCGCCTACCTGCGGCACGGCAAGGCCTGGGCGGTCGACTTCGTCACTGGCAAGGAAGGCTTGCTGATGGCACCCACCTACGCGGTGCCGGCCCTGCTGCGCGACGCCGGACTCACGCTGCAGGAGTTCGACTACTACGAGATCCACGAGGCCTTCGAGGCGCAGGTGCTGTGCACCCTCAAGGCCTGGGAATCGGCGGACTACTGCCGCGGCGTGTTGGGATTGGCGGGGCCGCTCGGCAGCATCGACCGCAGCAAGCTCAACGTGAAGGGCGGCAGTGTCGCCATCGGCCACCCGTTCGCCGCCACCGGGACGCGCATTCTCGCGACGCTGGCCAAGATCCTCGCCGGCGATGGTGCGGCGAAGCGCGGGCTGATCTCGGTGTGCACCGCCGGCGGCATGGGCGTCGCGGCCATCGTCGAGCGCTGAAAGGGGAGCCACCGGGCGCTGAAGGCGGAGCCAACCATGAATGTTTCAAACAAGGGCACGGCGATTGTCATGCTCGCGTTGTTCGTTTCGGCGACGGCGTACGCCGACTTCGAGGGGGCCATGCGCGATTACAACGCCGGACGCTACGAGGCTGCCCACGCGCAGTTCCTGGCACTGGCCGAGCTCGGCGATTGCTCCTCGCAATTCAATCTCGGTGCGATGGCGCTGAAGGGCCAGGGCGGCCCGAAGGACGCCGCGCGCGGCGTCGGCTGGCTGCAGGCGGCCGCGGGCAACGGCTGTGAGCAGCTCGTTGGTAACAAGCTCTCGGCGCTCAGCGCCGGGCTGAGCCCGCAGGAGTCGCAGACCGCTGCCGCCATCGTCGCGCGCTACGGGCGCGAGGCGCTGCGCGCCGAGGGTGTCGTCAACCCGGACTTCCGCTGTCCCGACAGCACCCCCGCGAGCGTGCTGTCCTCGCCGACCCCGGACTACCCGCACCGCGCGGCAGCCGCCCGCGAGCCGGCCATCGTGATCACCGCCATCACCATCGGGGTCGACGGGCTGGCGCGCGATCCTGAGGTGTTGGTGGCGCTGCCCGGCAACGGCTTCGCGGCGGCGGCCATCGAGGCGTGGCTCAATTCGCGCTTCACGCCCGCGACCCGCAACGGCCGCGCCGTGGAGTCGCGCCTGCAGGCGAAGACGATGTTCGCAGTCGCGGGGGCCGCGACGTACGAGAACGCGGATGCCTTCCGTGCGGCGCGCACCGCGGCGGACGCCGGCGATCCACAGGCGCAGTACCTGCTCGGGCTCACGGCGACCCTCGACCCCTCGCTCGGTATCTCCAGCGCCCGGAGCGGGCAGCTGTTGCTCGGGTCGGCGCGCGGCGGGGACTCCGACTCCCAGTACTGGGTCGGCAGCCAGCTGCGCGCGACATCCGCGTGTCACCCGCACGCCGATGGCGATGTGTGGCTGCGGCACGCCGCCGCAGGCGGCAACGCCTCGGCGCAGGTGCTGCTGGCGGCCGATCTGCTGCGCAGCTCCCCCTCCGCCGCCCAGTCGGCCGAGGCGCGGGGATTCCTCGAGAAGGCGGCGGCCTCGGACAGTTACTACGTTCGCAAGCACGTGACGGCACTGCTCGCCGCCTCTCCCGTCGAGGCGGTCCGCGATCCACGCACCGCGCTGGCCGTTGCCACCGAGCTCGCCGCCGGCGACATCCAGTCCGATCCGCAGATGTTCGAGGCGATTGCCGCGGCCCATGCCGCCAACCAAGATTTCCACGGAGCGGTCACACAGCAGAGCCTCGCCGTCCAGAAGGCGCAGCAGCTCGGTTGGGATACCCGCGCGATGAACGAGCGACTCAGCGCCTACCGGCACGACACTGCCTGGCGTGGCGAGCTGCTGCCGCTGCCGGTGTTGGAGCGACCCGCGTCATAGACGAGCAGCGACCCGACGCGGCGCGGCAGCGGTTCGGCGGGCGCGCCGCCGAGGTGCTGCGCGTCGCCCTGCAGCTGGGCCTCACCTCCTGCGGCGGCCCGATCGCGCACCTCGGCTATTTCGAGCGCACCTACGTGCGTCAGCGGGGCTGGCTGAGCGAGCAGCACTACGGCGCGCTGGTGGCGCTCTGTCAGATCCTGCCGGGCCCGACCAGCAGTCAGGTCGGGTTTCTCATCGGCCTGCACCGGGCCGGCTGGCCGGGTGCGCTCGCCGCGTGGTTCGGTTTCACGCTGCCGTCGGCGCTTCTCATGTATGCCGGTGCCGTGCTGTCAGCGCGGCCGGCGGGTCCGCTGGCGCTCGCCGTGGTGCACGGCCTGAAGCTCGTTGCCGTGGCCGTGGTGGCGCAGGCGGTCTGGACGATGGCGCGCCGGCTGTGCACCGACATCGCGACGTGGCTGATCGGCGTGAGCGCTGCGGTGCTGCTGCTGCTCGTCGGCGGCAGCGCAGCGCAGCTCGGGGTGCTCGCGGGTGCGGCCGTCGCCGGCACGGTGTGGTGTCGGCCGACGGCGGCGGCAGGCGCGGCGCACAGCGCCGTGGCCGTGCCGGGCACGGCAGCGTGGCCGGCACTCGGCGTCTTCCTGCTGCTGCTGGTCGGCCTGCCGCTGCTCGCGTGGCGCTCGCCGCACGGCGAGCTTGCGCTCGCAGAGGTGTTCTACCGCTCCGGCGCGCTGGTGTTCGGCGGCGGTCATGTGGTGCTACCGCTGCTGCGCGAGTCGCTGGTGCCGCACGGCTGGCTGTCGGATGACCGCTTTCTCGCC
>DATIZW010000039.1:0-6975 GCA_035516875.1 Steroidobacteraceae bacterium | reverse complement strand
CTTCCCATCAATACGCGCCAGGTGCTGCGCGACCTGTACACGCCCGGCGTGGCGCGGGTGTGCCTGGCGATCGCCAAGGATCCGCAGGCCGCCTGGGACTTCACCGCGCTCGGCAGCACCGTGGCCATCGTCACCAACGGCACCGCGGTACTGGGCCTCGGCAACATCGGTGCGCTCGCCGGGCTGCCGGTCATGGAAGGCAAGGCGGCGCTATTCGCAGACCTCGTCGGCCTCAGCGGGGTGCCGATACTCCTCGACGTGACCGAGCCGGCGCGCGTGGTCGACATCGTCGCGGGCATCGCCACCTCCTTCGGTGCCATCCAGCTCGAGGACTTTGCAGCCCCCGAGTGCTTCGAGATCGAGCGGCTGCTGCGTGCGCGCCTGACGAAGCCGGTGCTGCACGACGACCAGCACGGGACGGCGGTGGTCACGCTGGCGGCGCTCATCAACGCCGGGCGGCGTTCGGGGGTCGACGTGTGCGGCAGCATCGTGGGCCAGGTCGGACTCGGCGCCGCCGGCAGCGGCATCGTGCGGCTGCTGCAGGCCTACGGCGTGCGGCACGTGCTCGGCACCGACCGCAACCGCGCGGCCGTGGCGCGCCTCGAGGCCGCGGGCGGCGAGGGCGTGACGCTCGAGGAGCTCATGCAGCGCGCCGACATCGTCATTGCCTGCACCGGCGTCAAGGGTCTCATCAAGCCGCAGTGGGTGCGGAGGGGTCAGGTGATACTCGCGCTCTCCAATCCGGACCCGGAAATCGAGCCGCTCGTGGCGCGCGAGCACGGCGCGGCGTTTGCCGCCGACGGCAAGGGCATCAACAACGTGCTGGCGTTTCCGGGCCTGTTCAAGGGAGCCCTGGAGGCGCGTGCCCGTGCCTTCTCCGACGCCATGCTGATGGCCGCCGCTGACGCCATCGCCGGGGTCGCGAGCGGGGATGAGCTCGTGCCCGATCCGCTCGACAAGGAGCTGCACGAGAAGGTGACCGCGGCGGTACGCGCGGCCGCCGCATCGTGAGGAGCCGCAGCTCGCACCGAAACCGCAGCCCGCACCGGTGTCAGTAGCGGACGCTCAAGCGTCGATAGGCTGCGGCCAGCAGCCACAGCGGACCGATGAGCAGAAACTGCAGGTCCTTGAAGAACGACGGGCGCTTGCCTTCGAGCGCATGGCCGATGAACTGCCCCGTCCACGCCACCACGAAGATCACGAGCGAGCTCGCCCACAGCGGCCACGGCAGCTGCGCGAGCGCCTGCACGATCGCCAGCAGCGCGACGAAGGCGAGCAGGACACCGACGGCGAGCGCACGCGACAGCACCAGGTAGTAGAGGAGCGCCGCCGCGGCCGCCAGCGTCGCCCAATTCAGCCACGGAGAGACGGCGGCGAAGCCCGCCGGCACCGGCACCGACCACAGAAACCCCAGCACCGCCAGCACGATCGGCGGCACGCAGATCCAGTGCAGGAGCTTATTGGTCGGGTGCTGGTGGCTCGCGCCGTACTCGCTCAGCCAGTCGCTTACGCTGCGCATCCGCAGGCAACGCTACGCGCGGCCTGCAGGCACCGCAAGCCGCCTCAGGCGGCGGCCATCAGGCCGCGAAGCTTACCGAGGGCGCTCGACTCGATCTGGCGAATGCGCTCGGCGGACACGCCGTACTTGCCGGCAAGCTCGTGGAGCGTCGCCTTGTCATCCGACATCCAGCGGCGCTGCACGATGTCGCGGCTGCGCGCATCCAGGCGATCGAGCGCGCCGTGCAGGCGGTCCGAGGAATCGTCCGCGCTTTCTGCCTCTTCCACCTGCTCCGCCGGGTCGGCATCGGGTGCGGGCAGATAGGCCGCAGGGCTGTAGAGCTCCTCGTCGTCCGCTTCGGGCGCCGGATCGAAGGACAGGTCGCGGGCCGCGAGCCGCTTCTCCATCTCGGTGACTTCGCCCGGCGTCACGCCGAGATCGCGCGCCACGGCGGCGGTTTCCTCGGCCGAGAGCCAGGTGAGGTTCTTTTTCAGACGGCGCAGGTTGAAGAACAGCTTGCGCTGCGCCTTGGTGGTGGCGATCTTCACCAGACGCCAGTTGCGCAGCACGTACTCGTGTATCTCGGCGCGGATCCAGTGAACCGCGAACGACACCAGGCGCACGTTGAGGGACGGGTCAAAGCGCTTGACCGCCTTCATGAGCCCGACGTTGCCCTCCTGGATCAGATCGCCCACCGGAAGACCATAGCCGCTGTAGCCGCGCGCGATGTGCACCACGAAGCGCAGGTGCGACAGCACCAGCAGTCGTGCAGCGTCGAGGTCGTTATGGGAGCGAAAGCGCTCGGCGAGCCCGCGCTCCTCCTCACGTGTGAGGACGGGTATCCGGCTGACCCGCTCGAGATAGGCATCGAGACTCCCGAGCGGACCGGCCAAGGCCTGATCGCCCTTAAGGGCAACCAATGCAGTAGCAGTCATGAGATCTCCCGTGGCTTGGGTCGGCATTTTAGCAGTCGCCATGTTAGAGTGCTAAGAGCTCCGGAAGTTCCGTTCGAGCAGCCAAGTTTCAGCTTCTGGAACAAAAGCTTGCGCGCGAGCGGGCCGGCTCGGGAATCCCCCATCCGAGGGGGATTGCGGGCCTCCAGACGGCGATCACCGTGACCCAGAGCGTAGCGGCGGGCGTGGCGCCCTTCGGGCACCTCGCTCGGAGCCGCGTGGCGATTGGGGTAGAGTCGAAGGACCGGATCCCCGCGGGGATGCTGCGTGAAAGACATAAGAAGCCAAGGGGAGTTCCATGGCCAGTCTTGCCGCGCTGTGGCTGCCGATTCTCGCGTCGGCGGTGATCGTGTTCGTCGCGAGCAGCGTGATCCATATGGCGCCGCTCTGGCACCGCGGCGACTACCCGAGGATGCCACGCGAGGCCGAGGCGCTCGAGGCGCTGCGCCCGCTGGCCATCCCCCCGGGCGACTATTTCATCCCGCGCGCGGGCAGCATGAAGGAGATGCGCTCGAGCGACTTCAAGGAGAAGCTGAACAGGGGCCCGGTGGTGGTGCTCACCGTGATGCCCAACGGGCCGATTGCCATGAACCGCAGCCTCGTGCAGTGGTTCGTGTTCCTCATCGTCGTCGGCATCTTCGTCGCGCTGGTCACCTGCCGCACGCTGCCGATCGGCGCTCCTTACCCACGCGTCTTCAAGGTCGCAGGAACGGTGGCGTTCATGGGCTATGCACTGGCGTTGTGCGAGCTCTCCATCTGGTATCGGCGCTCCTGGACGCTCACGCTGAAGGCGGCCTTCGACGGGCTGATTTACGCGGCGCTCACCGCTGGCACCTTCGGCTGGCTGTGGCCCCGCTGAGCGCTCGACACCTGCACGAGTGGTGCGTCACGCACGGCACATGTTATGACCGTGCGACCCTGGTCGATGAGCCGGGAGCGTGCGACGCGCACAGTAACTGGCGCAAAAACTAAAGAACGCGTCACGAATGCGTGACATAAAGAATGCTCTGATAAACTAAACCCACTGAGGGGGGCGAGGCGCAGGGGCGATGAGTCAGGTCTACCGTATACGCATGGCGGCAGTCGGCTGCCTGTTGTTCGTGGCGTCGCTCTGCCAGGCCGCCATTCCGCAAGGCTCGGTACAGCGCACGCACCTGAAATACGCGAGCCGCCCGTCGCTCGCGGAGCCCGGGCTGCGCTCGAGCGCCGCACTGGTGCTCGATACCACGCACTCCTCGGTGCTGTATTCGCGCCGCTCGGACGTGGCACTTCCCATCGCCTCCATCACGAAGCTCATGACCGCACTGGTGGTGATGGACGCCGGCCAGTCGCTCGATGAGATACTCGTCGTTACCGACGAGGACCGCAGCATCGGCAAGGGCTCTACCTCGCGCCTCGCTCCGGGCACGCGTCTCTCGCGCGGCAACCTCATGCATCTCGCCCTGATGGCCTCGGAGAACCGCGCCGCGCATGCGCTGGCGCGCAACTACCCGGGGGGACTCCCGGCCTGCGTGCTCGCCATGAACGCCAAGGCGCGCGAGCTCGGCATGACGAATGCGCATTTCATCGAGCCAACCGGGCTGTCGGATGAGAACGTCGCGAGTCCCGCGGACCTCTCGAAGCTGGTGATGGCCGCCGCGCAGGTCCCGGCGATCCGCGAGTACTCGACCGACGCCGAACACGTGGTGCGGGTGGGACCGCGGGAGCTGCGCTACCGCAACACCGATTCGCTGGTAAGCAGGCCCGACTGGAACATCGTCGTGCAGAAGACCGGCTACATCTCCGAGGCCGGCCGCTGCCTGGTGATGCAGACGGTGATCGAGGACCGCACCGTCGTCATCGTGCTGCTCAACTCCTTCGGCAAGCGCACCCGCGTCGCCGATGCACGCCGCGTCCGCCGCTGGGTGGAGGCGACGCTCGTCAGCCACGCCACGGCAACGGCCGCCACGACCTGACCCCGCCGCCGCGAATCTGACTCCGCCGCGAACCTGATCGCTGAGGACTCAGGCACGCGGCTCGATGCCGCGCAGATGCCGCGCGGCCGAGATCCACGCCCCCAGCCAGCCGAGCAGCGCTCCCGCGCCGAGCAGCATCCCGATGTCCTGGCCCGACGGCCCGCGCAGCACATAGCGGCTGCCGTAGAGCCGGGCGAGCGTCGCCACCGGCTCCCCGAGCACGACGACGGCGGCGCTGATGATGCCCCAGGCGATGAGCGCGCCGCCGAGGCCGTACAGCACGCCGGTGTACAGGAACGGCCGGCGCACGTAAGCGTTTGACCCGCCCACGAGCTTGGTCACTTCGATCTCCGCGCGACGCCCCTGGATCTCCAGGCGTATGGTGTTACCGATGACCGCTAACACCCCGACGCCGAGCAGCACCGCCGCGATCAGCAGCAGTCGCCGCAGCACCTCGAGGATCGCGTTGAAGCGCATGACCCACTCGGAGTCGACTTGCACGACGTCCACCTCGGGCCAGGCGGCGAAATAGCGGCGCAATGCCTCCAGCGCGGCCGGCGAGCTGTCCAGGGCCTGCGGGCGTACGTGCAGAACGTGCGGCAGCGGGTTTTCCTTCAGCGCCCCGAGCGCATCGCCGAAGCCGGAGTAATTGCGGAAGTCCTCGAGGCCTTTGTCCGCCGGGATCAGCGTGACCGCCGCGACGTCGCGACGCTGCAGCGCCGTCGTCGCCAACTGCTGCGCCTTGGCGAGCGGCACGTCGGTCTTGAGATACACGGAAACATCCACGGCGTTGGCGAAGTTGCCGGTCGCTGCCTGCGCGTTCACCACGAACAGTCGCAGTGCCACCGGCAGCGCGAGAGCAAGTGCAATCACGAGCAGCGTCAGCAGGGTCGCCAGGGGGCTGCGCGCGAGGCGGCCGAGAGAACCGAGCAGCGCCTGCAGATGCCGCCCGCCTGCCACACCGAGGCTCACCGCGTTGCTACCACGCTCGGCAGCGGGTCGACGGCCTCACCGTGCACCTGGCCGTTGTCGAGCTCGATCACCCGCTGGCCGAACTCGCGCACCAGATGGTGGTCGTGAGTGGCAACCACCACCGTCACGCCGACATCCTGGAAGCGGCGAAACAGGCGCATCACTTCCAGGGACAGGTCGGGGTCGAGGTTACCGGTCGGCTCGTCGGCAATCAGCAGCGGTGGCTTGCTGATCACCGCACGCGCGATGCCGACGCGCTGCTGCTCGCCCACAGAGAGCTCGACGGGCAGTGCGCGCTCCTTGCCGAGCAGACCCACCTGGTCGAGGGCAGCGCGCACGCGCTTGTCGATCTCCTTCAGCGGCGTCGCCGCCACCGCGAGCGGCAGGGCGACGTTGTCGTACACCGGGCGATCGGCGAGCAGCCGGTGGTCCTGGAACACGACGCCGATGTGCCGGCGGAAGGCCGCGATGTGCCGCGCCTTGAGCATCTGGGTATTGCGGCCGTTCACCAGCACCGCGCCGCGCGTCGGGCGCTCGAGGAGCGCGATCAGCTTCAGCACCGTGCTCTTGCCCGCGCCGGAGCGGCCGGTGAGGAATACCATCTCGCCGTTGTGGACGCTGAAAGTCACGTTGCTGAGCGCCTCGCGCCCGTTCGGGTAGCGCTTGCTGACGCGGTCGAAGACGATCATGCCGTGCCCGCCGGCGGGGCGCCCGGGGCGGCCTGCGGCCCGGCGACCAGTGCCGCGGCAAAGGCTTCCGCGTCGAACTCCCCGAAGTCCTCGGTCGATTCACCGACGCCAACGTAGCGGATCGGGATCTTGAGCTCGTTGGCGATGGCGACGACGATGCCGCCCTTGGCGGTGCCGTCGAGCTTGGTCAGCACCAGCCCCGTGACCCCCACCGCCTGGCCGAACTGCCGGGCCTGCGCCAGCGCGTTCTGCCCCTGATTCGCATCGAGCACCAGCAGCACCTCGTGCGGCGCACTCGCATCAGTACGCTGGATGACACGCTTCACCTTGCGCAGCTCCTCCATCAGGTGCGACTGACTGTGGAGCCTGCCTGCGGTGTCGGCCAGCACCACGTCGCTGCCGCGGGTACGCGCTGCCGCGAGAGCGTCGAACACCACGGCACCCGGGTCCGCGCCCGGAAGCTGCGCGGCGAAGGCCGCGCCGGAGCGCTCGGCCCACACCTCGAGCTGCTCGATCGCGGCCGCGCGGAAGGTGTCACCTGCCGCGACCAGCACGCTCAGGCCGGCCGCGGTGCAGCGCCGCGCCAGCTTGCCGATGGTGGTGGTCTTGCCCGACCCGTTGACACCCACGACCAGGATCACAAACGGCTTGTGCGAGCGCTCGATGAGGAGCGGCCGCGCCACCGGCGCGAGGATCTCCACGATGCTCCGCCGCAGCGCCTCGATGAGCGCCCCGACGTCGGCGAGCTCCTGGCGTGCGACCCGCGTGCGCAGCTGCCCGAGGATGCGCTCGGTCGCCTCGACGCCCACGTCTGCAGTGATGAGCCGCGTCTCGAGCTCATCGAGGATCGTGGCATCGATCTGCCGTCCGCGAAAGAGCTCGGCGAGATCGTAGCTGAGCCAGGAACT
>DATIZW010000038.1:0-4355 GCA_035516875.1 Steroidobacteraceae bacterium | reverse complement strand
TTGGTGAACACGCGGTCGGTGTCGCCGACCTCGATCAGCTCGCCGAGATGGAAATAGGCGGTACGCTGCGACACGCGCGCCGCCTGCTGCATGGAGTGTGTGACGATCACGATCGCGTAGGACTCGCGCAACTCGTCGATCAGATCCTCGATGCGCGCGGTGGTGATCGGATCGAGCGCCGAGCACGGCTCGTCCATGAGAATCACTTCCGGCTGCACGGCGATGGTGCGCGCGATGCACAGCCGCTGCTGCTGCCCGCCCGAGAGCCCGGTGCCGGGGCTGCTCAGGCGGTCCTTCACCTCCTCCCACAGGCCGGCGCGGGTGAGGCTCGTGCACACAATGTCATCGAGCTGCGCGCGGCTGCGCGCGAGCCCGTGAATGCGTGGGCCGTAGGCGACGTTGTCGTAGATCGATTTTGGAAAGGGGTTGGGCTTCTGGAACACCATGCCGATGCGGGCGCGCAGCTGTACCACATCGAGGCTCGGGTCGTGGATGTCACGCCCATCGAGGTTAATCGTGCCGGTAACGCGGGCTCCGGGAATGGTATCGTTCATGCGGTTCAGGCAACGCAGGAACGTCGACTTGCCGCACCCGGACGGCCCGATCGCCGCCAGCACCTGCCGCCGCCCGACATCGATGCTCACATCGCGCAGTGCCTGTTTCGCACCGTAGAAGACATTCACGTCGCGGCAGGCGAAGACGGGATTCTCGATCGCCGCCCCTTCCTGGGAAGCTGCGGCGCGGGCGCTGTCGGCGGAGCGCTGGGCCGGCAGCCGGCCACTCGGCTTGAGGTTGAGGCCGCCCTCAATCGACCGGACACGCCCGGGGCGGTTACCGGCAGCGGGAGCCGTCGCGGCGCCGCCAGCGGCGTCCGCTGCGTTGACGGACGGCATGCGTCGTGGCTCGGGGGGCGTCTCGTTGGGCCGCTCGTTTCGCGGTTCGTCCATGGTTCGCCCGTCAGCCAAAGCGCCCGGTGACATAGTCATCGGTACGGCGCTGCTTCGGCGCGGTGAAGATCTGCTCGGTCGGTCCGATCTCCACCAACTCGCCAAGATACATGAAGGCCGTGTAGTTGGACACGCGCGCCGCCTGCTGCAGGTTGTGCGTGACGATGGCGATGCAGTAGCTCTCGCGCAGGCTCTGCAGCGTCTCCTCGATCCGCAGTGTCGAGATCGGATCGAGCGCGGCGGTCGGCTCGTCGAACAGGATCACCTCCGGATGCAGCGCCAGGGTACGCGCGATGCACAGGCGCTGCTGCTGGCCGCCCGAGAGTCCACGGCCGTCCTCGTGCAGCTTGTCCTTCACTTCCTCCCACATCGCCGCCACCCGCAGCGCCTCCTCCACCCGGTCGGTGAGCTCGCTACGCGAGATACGCCGCGCCAGGCGCAGCCCGAATGCCACGTTATCGAAGATCGACATGGGAAAAGGGGTGGCCTTCTGGAACACCATCCCGACCCGAAATCGCAGCGCCGCCACGTCGACGGTGGGCACGAGGATATTTTCCCCGTTGAGCTCGACGTCTCCGGTGGCGCGGTGGCCGGGATACAGCGCATACATGCGGTTGAAGACACGCAGCAGCGTCGACTTGCCGCATCCAGAGGGGCCGATGAAGGCCGTGATCCTGCGGTCCGGCAGCGTCAGGTTGATGTCCTTGAGCGCATGCGTCGGCCCGTAATAGAAGTCGAGGTGCCGCACCTCGAACTTGACGGCCCCCGGGCGGCTCGCCGCCGGAGGCGGGGCGGTGAGCTGTGCTTCGGCGCTCATCAGCGGTTGCCGCCCGGGAGCGAGGACACCACGACGCGTGCCGCGATGCTCAGGATCAGGATGCTCACCGTGATGATGAGTGCGCCGGACCACGCGAGCTGCTGCCAGTTGGGGTACGGGCTCAGCGCAAACTGAAAGATCACCACGGGCAGGTTTGCCATCGGAGCGGCGATGTTGCTGCTCCAGAACTGGTTGTTGAGCGCGGTGAACAGCAGCGGTGCGGTCTCGCCGCTGATGCGCGCCACCGCGAGCAGCAGCCCGGTCAGGATGCCGCTGCGCGCCGCCGGGTAGATGACGCTGGTAATGGTGCGCCAGGGGTAGGCGCCCATGGCGGTGGAGGCGTCCTTCATGCCCTGCGGCACGAGGTTCAGCATGTCCTCGGTGGTGCGCACCGTGACCGGTATGGCGATGATCGCGAGCGCCACCGCGCCCGCGATGGCCGAGAAATGGCCCATGCGGATCACCAGCAGCTCGTAGACGAACAGCCCGATGATGATCGACGGCGCCGACAGCAGTACGTCGTTGACGAAGCGGATCACGGTGCTGATGCGCGCCGTGCGGCCGTACTCGGCGAGGTAGGTGCCGGCGAGCATGCCGATGGGCCCACCGATCAGAATGCCGATCACCGTCATGACCACGCTGCCGTAGATGGCATTGAGCAGGCCGCCACTGCTGCCGGGCGGCGGCGTCATGGCGGTGAACAGCGTGAGCGATATCCCGGCGACGCCGCTGTGGATGAGCGTCCAGAGGATCGCGCCGAGAAAGAACAGGCCGATAGCGGTCGCAAGACCCGAAAGTCCGAGCGCCAGAGCGTTGACGAGCTTGCGAAACGTGCGGCGACTCATACGGAGGAAAGCGCCCGGTGACCGAGCCTGAGCAGCATGAGGCGTGCGGCGGCGATCACACTGAAAGTGATGAGGAACAGCAGCGCGCCGAGTGCGATGAGCGCTGAGGTGTAGAGATCACCGACCGCCTCCGCGAACTCGTTGGCGATGGAGGCGGAGATGGTGGTGCCGGGTGCGAGGAGCGAGGAGCCGATGCGGTGCGCATTGCCGATGACGAAGGTCACCGCCATGGTCTCGCCGAGCGCGCGACCGAGCCCGAGCATGATGCCGCCGATGATGCCGGTGCGCGCGTACGGCACTACGACCTGCCAGATCACCTCCCAGGTGGTGGCGCCCAGGCCGTAGCCGGACTCCTTCAGCACGTCGGGCACCGTCTCGAAGACGTCGCGCATCACGGCGGAGATGAACGGGATCACCATGATCGCCAGCACGAAGCTCGCCGTGAGCACGCCGATGCCGAAGGGCGGCCCGTGAAACAGCGGGCCGATGAGCGGCAGGGGACCGAGATGGTCGATGAGCCAGGGCTGCACGTGCCGCTGCAGCACCGGCGCCAGGACGAAAAGCCCCCAGATCCCGTAGATGATGCTCGGCACCGCCGCGAGCAGCTCGATGGCGACCCCGACCGGGCGCTTGAGCCACACCGGAGCGAGCTCGGTGAGAAAGATTGCAATGCCGAAGCTCACGGGAATCGCGAGCAGCAACGCGAGGAAGGAGGTCACGAGCGTGCCGTACACCGGCGCCAGGGCGCCGTACTGGTCCGTCACGGGGTTCCAGATCTCGCGCGTGAGGAAACTGAGCTTGAAATGCGCAAACGCGGGCCACGACCCGATGAGCAACGACAGGGCGACGCCGCCGAGCAGCAGCAGCACCAGCAACGCCGCCGCGAACGTCGCACCCTGGAAGACACGCTCGCGCAGGCGCTGCGCCGAGGCATGTCGCCCATCGATCGCAGTCACCGTATTCATCGCGGACGGCAACCTTTCACGCCTGCCATTCCCGTCACCGCAAGCGCCGCCTGCCCCGGCAGCGCGTAGCGGTGGCGTCGTTGTCCTCCAGCGCGCCCGCGCTGTGCTGCTCCTGCGCGCGCCGGGCGCAGGAGGCGCATCGGCGTCACATCCCCTTGATCTGCGATTTCCAGGTCGCGCGCACCTGGCTGATCAGGCTGTCGGGCAGCGGCACGTAGTCCAGATCGGCCGCCATCTTGGCACCGTTGCGGTAGGCCCAGTCGAAGAACTTGATTGCCGCACCGGTGGCGGCCGGATCCGGCGGCACGCCGTACACCAGGATGAAGCTCGCGCCCGTGATGGGCCAGCTTTTCTCGCCGGACTGATTGGTGAGGATCAGGTAGTAGCCGGGCGCATGTGCCCAGTCGGCATTCGCCGCGGCAGCCTGAAAGCTCGTGGCATCCGGCGCCACGCGCTTGCCGGCATTGTTGACCAGATCCGAGTACGCCATCTTGTTCTGCTTGGCATAGGCGTACTCGACGTAGCCGATCGCACCGTCGGTCTGCGCGGTCATGTTGGCAACGCCCTCGTTACCCTTGGCGCCGATGCCCGACGGCCACTGCACTGAAGTATTGGCGCCGATCGTATCCTTGAATTTCGCGGACGAATTGGACAGATAGTTTGAGAACAGGAAGTTGGTGCCGGAACCGTCGGAGCGATAGATCGGTGCGATGGCGGTCGCCGGCAGGGAGAGCTTGGGATTGAGCTTGGTGATGCGGGGGTCATTCCACTTGGTGATGTC
>DATIZW010000037.1:0-5883 GCA_035516875.1 Steroidobacteraceae bacterium | reverse complement strand
GCGAACTTGGAGGAGTCGGCCACCACGACCACCTGGCGCGAGATGGCGATCATCTTGGCGTTGAGCTCCGCCTCGGCAAGATGCGGCGTCATGACGCCGATCTGCGGATCGATGCCGTCCGCGCCCAGGTACAGGCGGTTGGCCTGCAGTGTGTCGAGCGCGGCTTCCGCCATGGGACCGGACAGCGAGTCGGATTCGCGGCGCAGGATGCCGCCGGGCATGATCAGCCGCACCGACGGCACGTCGACGAGGAGCGCGGCGATGTTGAGCGCGTTGGTGATGACGTTGATCGATTTGAGATCGAGCGCGCGGATACGGCGCGCGATCTCCGCCGTGGTGGTGCCGGAGTCGAGGATCAGGGTCTCGCCGTCGCGAATCAGCGCGGCGGCGGCCTCGGCGATACGCAGCTTCTCGGCATGGTGCTGCAGCTGCTTGACGCTGAGGGGCTGATCGACCTCGGTCACGCTGAGCGCGCCGCCGTGGGTGCGGGTGAGCGCACCGTGCGATTCGAGCGTCGAGAGATCCCCACGGATGGTGACCTGGGAAGTGCCGAAACGCGCGGCGAGCGCTTCGACCGTGACACGCCCCTCGGCGCGCAGCAGCTCGCAGATGCGACGCCTGCGCTCCCCGACCAAGAGACCGCGCTCGCTTGCCTGAGACATCAGACCGGTATCGCCTCGAGGAGCAGGAAGCGCTCGAAGGCGAGCTCAAGCGTGCCGCCCGACGCCGCCACCTCGCCGAGGTCGCGGTCGTTGAAGTAGTCGCGCAGCCGATAACGCCCGGCCGCCAGGCCGCGCAGCGTCACCGGCCCGTTCCAGCTGCGCCCGTAGAACGCGTAGTACAGCCGCCCGGACTTTTCGACCACGTGCGTCTCGGGCCTGTCGAAGCCGATGTCATACAGCTCGCCGCGATACCTGCCCTGCGGCAGCACTCGCTCGTTGTAGAGCGCAATCCACTTGCGCCACAGCGCCTCGCGCTGCGGTGTCAGGAGAAACGAGTCTTTGGGTTTCGGGTCGCGCGGCCAGGTGAACTTGGTCGAGACGATTGCGCCGATACCGACGGTCGAGGCGAAATCGTCGCCACCGTCGCTGAGCTCGACGTGGTCGCCGGCGAACGCCGCGCTCGGGCCCATGAGCGCCTTGAGCGTCTTGCCCTTGTGCCGGACCTGCCACGATGACTCTGGATCAGAGGCCGGCGCCTGGTTCACAGAGGCGAGGTTGTAGAGGGAGTAGGCAGTGCCGCAGGGACACAGCTCCATCACCGCCTCGGGATCGAGCTTGAGTGCAGTGACATACATCGCGTGCACGAAATCCTGCAGCCGCTCCAGCGACTCCTCGGGTCGTGCGTGCCGATGCGCCGGGTTGTAGCACGGCGCCACACCGTTCAGGTGCTGGCCGTCGATCTTGAGTCCGGCAAAGCCCCATTCGCCGATGAAGCGGCGCACCAGCGATTCCGTGTAGGCGACCGTCTTCTCGTACGCCGGGCAAAGATAGAAGCTGTTCCACCACGAGATGTTCTGTGGCGCACCTTCCTTGTCGAGAAGCAGCATGTCGGTGTGGTCGTGCAGCAGATCGGAGCCGGGCGCGCAGGCGAGCGGCGCCACCCACAGCCGGGGCTTCAGGGAGTGTGCCCGGATGTCGCGCACGAGGCGCTTGAGGTCGGCGCTGCCGCCGGGAAATTTGGCTGGGTCAGGCTTCCAGTCGCCGACGTTCGTCTGCCAGCCGTCGTCGATAACCGCCCAGCGCAGGCCGAGGTTCCGAACTTTGGGTAGCGTGCCCTCGATGAGCTGCGGGGTGCAGCTGCGCTCATAGCCCCAGGCGCACCAGATGGCCTCGTAGGCGGAGTCCGGCGGCCGCGGGCAAGCAAGGCCGCGCTCGGACATGATGCGGCGATAGGCATCGAGCGTGTTGAAATAGTCGCCGGTATGGGTGGCGATGAAAGTCTCGGGCGTACTGAACACCTCGCCCGTAGCGAGCGGCCGTTCGATCGTGCCCGCAATTCCCAGCTGTGCACCACGCTTAGTCCGTGCGACCGGTAGCGACAGTAGACGCGGCACCGAGTCCACGTGACCGACGGCAAGACCGCAGTCGCGGCGCCACACATCCACGATGGGGATGCCGCCGCCGTAGTCGGAGGCAGTCATGCCCATGAAATTCTCCTGCGAGAAGCCCACCCTGACCGGCTGCACCCAGTCGCGCCGGTCTTCGTGCGTGCTGCCGCAGTAGCACCAGAACCGCGGCTCGGCGGCCGTGGCAGTTGCGGGACGGCCGTCGCCCGCGGCGCCCGCCGCGTCGCTGCCGGCCGCCAACAGCTGCAGCTCGGCGCTGCGCCAAGCGCGCAGCCCGATGGGGTGCGGGGAGAGGTTGCGATACGAAACGCGATAGAAAGCGAATCCGGGGTAACGCTCGTAGAGCTCGATGCGGACGTTCTTCTCGATCTGCGCTGCAGGGCCCCGAGGCCCTGAGCTTGGGCTGCCGACGCCTGACAGGGTAAGCCTCGCTCCGCGCCCATGCGGCCCATTCACCGACTCGTGCTGCATGGAACGCAGCGCGAAGCGCTCGATGCGGCCGCCATCGTCGAGCAGCAGATACTCCGTCACCGCCCACGGCGTGAGCGCGATGCCCGGACCTCTTCCCTCGCGGCGCACACGCCACACACGCGAGCGCAGGGCGTGGTCGAACTCGAGCCGCAACGGGCCGTCGCCGATCGCGGCCGCTGTTGCCTGCGTGCCCTGCGACGGATCGGCAGCGATGCCGGAAGCGCCCGTGCCAGCGCTATCGGGGGCTCGTGAGAGGGCCGCGGCGGTGAGCGTGTGCGAAGCGACGCCCGTGCCCGCAACGAGCTGAAGAAATCGACGTCTGCTGGTGGGGGCGCGGCTCACGCCTTACGGCCTTCTCGCGTGTCGACGACGAGTCTATCCAATCCGCTTGACGCCATAGCCTGCGGCACGGTCCGTGCGGCGCGCGCCATGATCAGCGGGGCGTCCCGCCTGAGCGTCACACGGGTCTTGACAGATGTGAAAGTATTCGAAATAGTGTGGAAAATAAAGAAAAGAATCATACCGGGCAACGGGGTTTCGTTTTATTTCGAATTATACAGACGCCGGTACCCATGATGAACCCGCGGGGTCGCGGCGCGGTGAGCACTCGGATCCGCAGCGGGGGTCCATGACTCGCCACGCCGGTTTGGTTTTCGCGCTTGTGACGACAGGACTCTGGGGCGTCTGGGGTGCATTCGCGGGTCGCCCGGCCGAGAACGGCTTCCCCGAGACGCTCGTGTACGTGGTGTGGGCCTTCACGATGGTTCCTCCGGCTGTCTTTGCGCTCGCGCGCATCGGCTGGAAGTACCAGCACGATCCGCGCTCGATTCTCCTCGGCGTCCTCATCGGCCTCACCGGTGCCGGTGGGCAGATGCTCCTCTTTCACGCCGTCCATACCGGGCCGACCTACCTGATCTTTCCGCTCATCGCCCTGTCGCCGGTCGTGACGATCGCCATGTCGGTCGGGTGGTTGCGCGAGCGGGTCAGCTGGGTCGGTGCAATCGGCATTTCGCTCGCGCTTGCCGCACTACCCCTCTTCGACTATGCGCCCGGGGAATCGGCCAGCGGCCACGGCGTCGCCTGGTTCTTCTACTCACTCGTCATCCTGGTCGCCTGGGGGGTGCAGGCGTTCTTCATGAAGCTCGCCAATCGCACGATGAGCGCCGAGAGCATCTTCCTCTACATGACTCTGACCGCCCTCGCACTCATTCCGCTCGCTCTCTACGTGACCGACTTCTCACAGCCGATCAACTACGGCCTCGGCGGCCCCTGGCTCGCGGCAATCACGCAGATCCTCAATTCGGTCGGCGCGTTGACTCTGGTGTACGCGTTCCGTTACGGCAAAGCGATCGTGGTATCGCCACTCACCAACGCCGGTGCACCGCTCATTACCGCCCTCATCGCGCTCGCGCTCCTCGGCCTCGTGCCGCAGCCGTTGAAGCTGGTCGCCATCGCGCTGGCATTCGTGGCCGCGGCACTGCTCGCCATCGAGCCGGAGGAGCAGGCGTGAACGCGCTGCTGGAGCGGGTGCGGCGTCATCGCGCGGGCGAGCCGCTGGGCATCTATTCGGTCTGCTCGGCACATCCGTTGGTGCTGCGGGCTGCGCTGCGACACGCGCAGGCAATCGGCGGCGCGGCGCTGATCGAGGCGACCTCCAACCAGGTGAATCAGGACGGCGGCTACACCGGGCTGCGACCGGCCGGATTTCGCGATGTCGTGTGGCGCATGGCCGACGAGATCGGCCTGCCGCGCGAGCGCGTGCTCCTCGGCGGCGATCATCTCGGCCCCAACTACTGGCAGACGCAGCCGGCGGACGCCGCGCTCGAGCGTGCCGCTGTCATGATCGCCGAGTATGTCCTCGCCGGCTTTCGCAAGATCCATCTCGACTGCTCGATGTCGTGCGCGGGCGATGCGGTCGCGCTGCCGGAGGAGGTCATCGCCGAGCGCACCGCGGCCCTGTGCGCGCGGGCCGAGGAGGCCGGGCAGATCGCAGGTGGCGAGCCGCCCGTGTATGTGATCGGCTCGGAGGTGCCGACCCCGGGCGGGGCGCACGAGGCGCTGCACGAGCTGGCCGTGACCGAGCCGCAGGCCGCGCTTGCCACCATCGCCGCGCACCGCACGGCTTTCTCACGGCGCGGGCTCGAAGCCGCCTGGGAGCGGGTGATCGCGCTCGTCGTACAGCCGGGTGTCGAATTCGATAATGAGCACGTAATCGAGTACGACCCCGCCAAGGCGCGCCAGTTGAGCGGCTGCCTGGAGTCGGTACCACGCCTCGTGTTCGAGGCGCACTCGACCGACTACCAGCCGCCGCAGGCTCTTGCCGCGCTGGTGCGCGATCACTTTGCCATTCTCAAGGTCGGCCCGGCGCTGACTTTTGCGCTCCGTGAGGCGGTCTGGGCACTGGACCGCATCGAACGCGAGTGGCTGGGAGAGGAGCAAAGCTCGCGGGTGCGCGAGACGCTCCTCGCGGCCATGCGCGCCGACCCCACGCACTGGCGCAAGTACTACCGCGGCAGCGGTCGCACGCTGGAATTGCAGCTCGAATACAGCCTGAGCGACCGCACCCGTTACTACTGGCCGCTGCCCGCGGTGGCGCAGGCGCTGACACGCCTCGAAGCCGCGTTCGCTGGCGCTGCACCGCCCCTGGCGCTGCTGCGCCAGTACCTGCCGGCGGTGCACGCGGCAGTGCGCCGGGGCGAGATCCAGGTGAGCGCGCAGAGCTTCGTCATACACCACATCCGGCAGGTCCTCGGCGAGTACTCGAGGGCCTGCGAGCCGAGCGCTGGCGCAGCAGATTAACGGGGGATCCACACAATGAGAGCGCAATCCCGGTCGAGGAGCGGTTTCGGGTCCTGGACGATGCTCTTGGTGCTGCCGCTCGCCGGCGCCGCCACGGCACATGCGGCCGAGGCGGCCGCA
The DNA here is from genome assembly GCA_035516875.1 of Steroidobacteraceae bacterium. Taxonomy (GTDB): domain Bacteria; phylum Pseudomonadota; class Gammaproteobacteria; order Steroidobacterales; family Steroidobacteraceae; genus 13-2-20CM-66-19. Next base: position 425 of record DATIZW010000037.1, on the reverse strand, counting down.
GCCGATGCAACTGCGGCACCCGCCGCGGCTGCGGCGGCTGCCAACACGACGGGCACGCCCGATGCGACAACCGAAAAGCCCGCTACCACCAAGAAGGACGAGCTGCAAACGGTGGTCGTGTACGGCATGGCAGCGAACCTCGAGAAGTCACTTGACATCAAGAGAGAGGCTCCGGTGGTGCTGGATTCAATCAACTCCACCGAGCTCGGTCGCTTTCCCGACGCCGACGTCGCCGACTCGCTCGCCCACTTGCCGGGCATCACCATCGACCGTACTACCGGTGGCGAGGGTCAGAAGATCACCGTGCGCGGCCTGACCTCCGAGTACAACATCGTCACCCTCAACAACCGCATCCTGGCGAGCGACGACGACGGCCGGGATCTCGCCTTCGACGTGCTGCCGGCCGAGCTGATCACCGGCGCCGA
>DATIZW010000036.1:0-5356 GCA_035516875.1 Steroidobacteraceae bacterium | reverse complement strand
GAGTAGACGCGGTCGGTGCCGAAGTCGCTCTCTCCGGCGAGCACGTGTCTGGCGAGCTCGTCGCGGTGATTCGCGGCGTAGGCGTGACCGCCGAAGACGCTCTGCGGAGGCGCCGGCTGGTTCACCTCCTCGGAACCGAACAGCACCACGCGCACCGTGCGTCGAGGCCGCTGCGGCAGATCGCGGATGAGCTTTGCCGCTGCCGTGACGATGGCAGTACCGGTACCGTCGTCGATCGCGCCGGTCCCCTGGTCCCAGCTGTCAAGGTGGGCGCCGAGCAGCACTATTTCCTGGGGGCGCTCACGCCCACGCACGTCGGCGATGACGTTCTGCGAGTACGCGCCAGGCACGTAGGAAGCGCTCGAGAAGAGGTGTACGCGCACCGTTTGCCCGAGCTTCACGAGGCGTTCGATCTGGTCGGCATCCGGCGCAGAGAGGGCGAAGGCCGGAACCGGCACGCGGCCGTCGACGTAATGGGTCGTGCCGGCGTGCGCGATGCGATGGCTGTCGGTACCCACCGAGCGCAGCAGAAACGCGATCGCCCCGCGCTTCGCCGCCTCCTCCGGCCCATCGGCACGCCCCCCGACCGTCGCGACGTACCCGGCGCCATCCTGCGTGCGCACCATGCGCTCATTCACCATGGCGACCTTGCCGGCGAGCGAGCCGGGCGCCGCCGTCTCGAGCGCTGCGAGTGTGGCGAAGAGCGCGACGTCGCCGTCGAGCCCCGCGGGCGGCGTGGGTGGGGACTCTCCCAGTGCGGCGACGGTGAGCGGCTGCGAGCCCGGAGCGGTGATGGCGGCATTTTCAGCGCCGCGCACCCAGGCGGTCATCGGGAAGCGCTCGATATGCACGTTCTCGAAGCCAAGTGCCTTGAGGCGCGCGACCGCCCAGTCGGCGGCCTGGTGCTCGCTCACCGAGCCCGCCGGGCGCGGACCGAAGCGCGTGGTGAGCTCGCTCACCCAGGCGTAAGCGGGCGAATGCCCGGCGATGGCCGCATCGCGCAGCTGCGCGGCCACGGCCTCGGACGGCGGCGGCGCCGCGCCCGCAGACGCCAACACACCGAACCACAGCGTGGTGGCGATGGTGCCCCGGCGTGCTGCGAGAAGAAGGCGCGAGTCAGTCGGCACCGGGCGTGGGCTTCCCTTTTTGAAGGAGCGCGCATTCTACGCAAGCCCTTGCTCAGGCACCACGCGCGCCGCACGGGAGGCGCTACGCGGGCAGCTGTGCGACCGGAAGGGCGTGGGCCAGATAAAAACCCTGCGCGAAGTCAACGCCGATGCGACGGAGCTCGCCGAGCACCGCCTCGCTCTCGACACATTCGGCAACCGTCGCGATGCCGAGCGCGCGGCCGACCTTGCCGACCGCCTCGACCATGCTGCGGTTCACCGGATCGCTGGTGATGTGGTTGATGAACTGCCCGTCGATCTTGAGAAAGTCGACCGGGAGCGTCTTCAGATAGACGAACGAGGATACCCCGGTGCCGAAGTCATCGAGCGCGAAGCGACAGCCGCGCGCCCTGAGCTCGCTCATGAGGTAGCGCGCATTGGACAGGCTCGTCACCGCGGCGGTCTCGGTGATCTCGAAGCACAGTGCGCCGGCAATCCCGGGGTCGGCAACACTTTGCAACACGAACTCGACGAACGACTGCTCGTTGAGCGAAGTACCCGAGAGATTCACCGCCAGAAGTGGCAGCGGCTGTCCGCGCCGCTGCCGCTCGCGCAGCAATGTGATCGCCTGCCCCACCACCCAGCGATCGATGACCGACATGACGTTGTAGCGCTCGGCGGCGGGGATGAACTCAGATGGTGGCACGAGTGCGCCGTTATCGTCGCGCAGACGCACCGTGAGCTCGTAGAAGGCGCGCTCGGCGGTGGCGGTGAGCGGTACGATCGGCTGGAAGTAGAGCTCGAGGCGATTGTCCTCCGCAGCGCGCGTGACGCGCGCCACCCAGTGCATCTCGCGATGGCGATGTGAAACGCCGTCCGCCTCGTAGAGGTGGATACGGTTGCGCCCCGCGTCCTTGGCCGCATAGCAGGCGATGTCGGCGGCGCTCATGACGGTGGTCGCGTTCTCGGTCTCGGCACGGATCTGCACGATGCCGATGCTCGCCCCCACCGACAGCGAGTTCGTGCCCCAGACGAAGCGGAACTCACGGATCGTCTGGCGCACGCCCTCGGCGATGCGCGTCGCCTGCTCGAGCGTGACGCCCTCGAGGAGCACGCCGAACTCATCGCCGCCGAGGCGCGCGATAGTGTCCGAGGCACGCACCCGGGTCTGCAGCAGTCCCGTGACATCGCGCAGCAGCCGATCGCCCGCCTGGTGCCCGCAGGTGTCGTTGACCAGCTTGAACTGGTCGAGGTCGATGTAGAGCAGGGCGTACGAGCCCTCGCCGCGCTGCGCCGAAAGCAGCGCCGCGTGCAGACGGTTGTCGAACTCGCGGCGGTTGATGAGCCCGGTGAGGGCATCGTGGCTCGCCTGCCACGAGAGCGCCCGCTTGAGGCGTCGCTCGCGGGTGTTGTCGTGGAACACGACGACGGCGCCGATCACGCGCCCGCCGCGGTCACAGATCGGGGCGGCCGATTCCTGGATCGCCACTTCGCTGCCGGTGCGGGTGATCAGCACGGCATGATCGGCCGGCGCGCCGGTCTCGGAGCGGCCGAGCGCGCCGGTGAGGGAATTCTCGATCGGCTCGCGGGTGAGCTCGTTAACGAGCTTGAGCACCGCGGCGATCGGCTGACCGCGTGCCTCGGCCAGGGTCCATGCGGTGAGGGTCTCCGCGACCGGGTTGATGTACTCGATGCGCCCCTCCGCATCGGTGCTGATCACGGCATCACCGATCGATTCGAGCGTCACCTGGGCGCGCTCCTTCTCGGCAAAGATCGCCTGCTCGGCGCGCTTGCGCTCGGTGATGTTCGCGATCGTCCCCTCGTAGCCGATGATCAGCCCGGCGGCATCGCGCATCGTGCGCGCGTTCTCCAGCACCACCAGCTGCTGGCCGTCGCGACGGCGCATGAGGAATTCTGCATCGCGGATTTCGCCCTCTGCCTCCATGCGGCGGGTGAACTCGGCACGATCGGCCGGGTTCCAGTAGAGCGCCTCGGCTGGCTGCAGGCACAGCTCCTTCACGCTCGAGTAGCCAAGCATGTCGACGAAGGCCGGATTCACCGAGAGCAGCCTGCCGTCCGGGGCGCTCTGGTACACACCTTCGGCGATGCTCTCGAAGAGCCCACGGAACTTGGCCTCGCTGCTGCGCAGCGCCTCCTCGGCGAGGCGCCGCTCGATGGCGATGCCCGCGAGCTGCGCGGCGCGCGCCACGATCTGCGACTCGGACGATGTCGGCAGGCCAGGCTCCGCGCGATAGACCCCGAGGGATCCGAGCGCATGGCCCGCGGCTGCCTTGATCGGGGTCGACCAGGCGGCACGGAGCCCCGCGGCGGACGCCGCCTCGCGCTGCTCGCTCCAGAAGGAGTCGGTGGCGATATCCGCCGCCAGCACCTGGCGGTCGAGGTGCACCGCGGCGGCGCAGGAGCCGCCGCGAAGACCGATCGCGCAGCCGCCGAGTGCGATGCGCAGCGTCTCGGGGAACTGCGGCGCCACGATCTCGGCGAAACTCTGCCTGTGCTCGGCCAGCACGCTGACCGAGGCGACCGTACCGACGCTCGCCGCCTCGACGAAGCGGGTGATGGAGGCGAGCACCTCGGGCAGCGGCGCGTTTCGCGTCATCTGCTCGAACACCTTGCGCTCGGCAGCGCTCATGCGCTCGTCGCGCTTACGTTCGGAGATATCAGCGATGCTGCCGCGCACCAGCCGGCGGTTGCCGCTCGGCAGACGCACCAGGCGCACTTCGCAGACGATCTCACGTCCGCTGCCGTCACGGTGCATCCACTCGAACACCGGCACCTTGCCCTCGAGCGCCTGCCCGATGAAGACGCGCACACGCTCGGCGGAAGGCGAGCCGTCGGGCTGGCGGGGCGGACTCAGATCGACAGGACCGACGGTGAGGAGCCGCGTGCGCTCGAGCCCGAAAAACTGCTGGGCGTTTTGGTTGGCATCGACGAAGCGCCCGGTGTCGACATCGAGCACCACGATCGCCTCGGGCGCATGGTCGACCAGCAACCGGTAACGGGCCGCGCTCTCGCGCATGGCCTGCTCGGACTCGCGCCGCTCGGTCACATCACGCAGGCACAGGACGAACTGCACCTGCCGCGAGTGCGGCGCCTTGCTGACGGCGATCTCGGCGGGAAAGGAGTCACCGCTCTTGCGGCGCGCGATGAACTCGCGAGCGGCGAGATCGAGCGCGGTGTCCCCGGAGCTCGCGGCGAGACGCTGCAGGGCCTCTGGAATCGTCTCGTTGTCGGCAATCGTCGGGATCAGGAGGTCGATGCGCTGACCGACCACCTCGGCCTCGGCGAAGCCGAAAACCCGCTCACCGGTCGGATTGAAGGTGCGGATGACGCCGTCCTCGTCGAGGGCCAGCACCACGTCCTTGATGTGATCGAGGATGACCTGCAGATGCTCGGAGCTCTGCTCGTGTGCTTCGAGTGCGAGGGCCCGCGCCTCATCGGCCATGAGGCGCATCGACTCGACGATCCCGCGCCGCTCGCTGTCGATAGTGAGGTAGTGATCGTTGATCACACGCAGCAGCATTTCGACGTCGGGCGTCGCGCTGCCGGTGCGCAGCTGCAGCTCACGGAGCTGCGCGCGCAGGTGCGGATGCAGCTCCGCTGCGCCCTCGCCCTGCGGCCGCGGGTCCGCACGAACGAGGGTCGTGGTCGCGCCTTGAGCGGCGTCCGGAGGGGAACCGGGGCGCGTCCGGAGGGTCTGCGGCTTTGACATAAGCGAGACAGTGGAGCCCGAAAGCGATCATACGGACGGCTGTCGGACTTCCCCGTGAACCCCCTCCCGATTCTGTCGGGTGGGCAGGATGGGACGGGCTGGGGGTTGCCGCGGAGCTAGTGCGCGGTCGCGCCAGTGGGGGTGGCGGTCGGCGCTGCGGGCGACGCGGCGGTCGCCAGCGTGGTCACGGGGGCCGGGGCAGTCCCGGTGAGGGGCGGCGCTGCACTCGCGTTGCCGGCGGACTTCGGTGCTGCATCGGGCAGCCCGGCCCCGGCGATGACGGGCATTGAATAGGTCTCGGTGCCGGACTGGGTCCCCGCGCTCACCGTGACCACGGCGCTGAAGGTGAAAATGCCATCGCGCTTTGGACGGACCTTGATGGTGTGCTCGATGGGCACGCCCTCGGCGGGACGGTCGCTCGGTGGGATGTCCGCACCATCGACGAGCTCGAGCCCATCGTCACCCTGTACCTTGCCGGAGATGCGCTCGACGCTTCCCGACATCGGTACGATGACGAGGT
>DATIZW010000035.1:0-3440 GCA_035516875.1 Steroidobacteraceae bacterium | reverse complement strand
ACGCTCGGTGCCGAGATAGAGGTCGAGGGCCTCGATCTCCTGGCGCAGCGTCACCTTCTTCATGGGGTCCTGGTCGAGCGTGTAACGCAGGAAGTCCGACAGCCGTGCCACCGCCTGGTTCGCCTTGCGGTTCTGGTTGTCCAGAATCAGCGTCGAGATGGCGTTCAGCGTATTGAAGAGGAAATGCGGATTGAGCTGGTAGCGCAGCATCTTCAGCTGCGCCTCCTGCGCGAGCGCCACCGCTTTCAGCATCGCCTCCTCCTGCTGGCGCTGCGACTCATAGAATTTGATACCGAAATACAGCACGCTCCAGCACACCAGCAGGTAGGTGGTCGAGAGCGTGCCGCCGAACACCTCGAACAGCGAGCGTGGCTGCCAGCCGGGTTCGACGAACGCACGATAGGAGAGGTTGATGACTCCGCGCAGCGCGAGCGCGGTGACGTAGCAGGTGACGAGCACGCCGAGGATGCGCTCGCGCGCCGGGTGGCTCCACAGCCGCCGGTAGATGTACCGCATCGGCACGGAAAGGATGAAACCGGCAACGGCCGAGACCGCGAAGACCCGGCCATACTCCGAGGACTGCTCGCCGTAGACTAGCGCGCCGAAGTACTGCGTGAGCCCGTAACCGGCCCAGCCGGCCGCATGCAGGCTCCAGAACAATACGTTGCGATTGGAACGCAGCTCTTTGAATGTCGCTATCTTCATGCCTCGCGCCGTGCCGGCTCCCCTGTGACCGCAGGCCGCCCCACTTGAAGCTTAGGGCATTCGGGCGCGCGCTGGCCGCCCGCACTCGCCGCGCCCCCGCCTCGGTTCGTCGCGCCCGCAGCCGGTCACGGCATGTCGATGTGCCGTCAGCGATCGTCCAAGTCTTTGATTGGAGGAGGGTTTAGGTGGGACGCAGCATCGCGGTCAGACCGGTCGGGTCCGGTGAGCCCGCGAGCGAGTCGAGCGACTGGGCCCCGGCGAGGGCGGCGCCCTGCGCGAGGTCACAGCCGATGGCGGTCAGCCACTGCAGTGCCGCCTGCGAGTCGACCTTCTTCGCCCCGCAGTGGATGCCGAGCACCTTCGCGGCTTGCACGGTGGCGACCACCATGGCCTGGCAGAGCTTGTCCTTGAGTGCCGAGGAGGTGAGCTTGGAATCGATCTTCACCAGTCGCACGGCTTTCGTGCGCAGCAACGGCAGCACCTGCGGCTCGAAGGAGAAGTCATCGATCACGATCCAGGCGCCGATCTTCTCGCACTGGGTGATGAAGCGCTCGACCTGCGCGCGCCGCTGCGTGCACAGCGCCTCGGCGATCTCGAATCCGAGCGTCTCGCCGGCGATGCCGTGTGAGTTCAGTGCGGCGGCGATCTTCTGCGCGAAGCGCTCGTCCTCGAGCGTCGCGATCGAAAGGTTGACGGTGAAGCCCGTGGGCTGCGAATTCCAGGCCGCGCGGTGCGCGGCGAGCCAGCCGAGCAGGCGCTGCAGTACGAGCGCGTCGTACGCCGCGGGGTCGCGCGGCGCGGATCCGCTGCGCGCGACTACCTGGAAGCGCCGGGTCTGGCCTCCCGCGCGCAGCTTGGCGAACGGCAGCACCTCGAGTAGCAGATTCGGATCATTGGCCGTCGAGAGCGGTACCGCCACGTTGGTCGCCAGCGCGGCCGATGCAGCTGACGCCGTGGACGCCACCGTGGCAACTGTCGCAACGGGTGCCATCGGCGGGGCAGGCATCGCCGTCGGCACAGGGGGCGCGGCAGGCGCAGCGGTCACGGCAGGCGCAGCGGGCGCGACGGGGATGACGCGTGCCGCAGCGGGCACGACCGGGATCGCAACGGGCGGCGGCAGGGGAGCCTTGGGCGGCGCGGCCACGGGCGCGAGGACCGGTGGAGCGGGCAGGATTCGCGGCGGCGCTGGCGCTGGTGCGGGTGGTGCGGCGGGCGCCGGGCGCGCGGCAGCCGCCGGCGCTCGCGCCGCGGGCTTCGCAGAGCGTGCCGGCGGCGCGATCGGCACTGGGGTCGGCGCGGGCGCAGCCGCGGACTCGTCCGACACGTACTCGAGACTCACCATCTCCGCGGAGGTTTCGCCGCTCGCCGCAGCCGCTGCGGGCCTGCTGAACGCCGGCTTCGCGACCGGGATCTGCACCGGCGGCCCATCCTCGGGGGCAAGATCGAATTCGAGGATGTCATTGACCTCCTGCGGAGTCATGAGGCTCGGCGGCGGCGCAGCGTTCATGATCGGAGCGAGGTCTTGAGGTGCGGCCGTTACCGTCGCGCTCGCGCCCGGCGCGGCGTCAGGCTTCAGCAGCACTGCGAGGCGCAGCATTATCGCGCGCACGGGCGCGGCCGCCATGCGCTCGAGCGTATCGTCCCCGACCGACTTGCCGTCGGCAAGGATCATCGCGATACCGACCAGCTCCGCACTCGGGGCCCGTACGGGCAGGAACAGCGCAAGTCGTCCATCTTCCAGGCCCATCTCGTGGCACGGGAGTGAGTTGTCGGCCGCGAGCAGCGCGAGCGCCTCGACGACGAGGGAGTGCTCATCGGGACCCAGTGCGCCCTCGCTGAGCCACAGGACGTTGGCCTCGTGATCGCACAGTGACACCGAGTGCAGGCGACGGGTCGGCAGCACTTCGCGCAGCTGCTGCCCGAGGGAATCGACCGTGTGCGGCCCGGCATCGCTGGCGGCGGGCGCAGGCGCGGGTGCTTTGTGCGCCGGCTTGAGGGCAGTCGGGCGTGCGGCCGTAGCTTTGTGTCGCAAGGGAAATCCCCGTCCTCAAGGACTGTGCACGGGCAGGCTCATTGCCCGCCCCACTGCATGAGAGCGTGGCAGCGCGGCGTCCGCCGCGCCGTGATTTCCCTCGCGTTCTGTTCGTAAAAGGCGACAGTCACCTGCCGCCATTTGTCATATGTTCCTAGCGCTCGCGAGCGCCGCCGATGAAGTCACGCTTGCCGAGGTCCACACCGTTGTGGCGCAGGATGTTGTAGGCAGTCGTGACGTGAAAGAAGACGTTGGGGATGGCCCAGCGCTGCAGGAACTCGAGTCCCTTGAACTCGAGCGTGCGCTCCCCGGCCGGCACTTTGATGTCGCGCGTCTCCGATCCTTCGAGCGCGCTCGCCGGCACGCCCCGCAGGTAGTCGATCGTGCGCGCGATACGTGCGCGCAGTTGCTCGATGGAAGTCTCGTTGTCCTCGAAGCGCGGCGGCTCCTGAGCGGCGAGGCGGGCGACGGAATTCTTGGCGATGTCGCACGCGATTTGCACCTGACGCGTGAGCGGCAACATGTCCGGCGCGAGGCGCAGCCCGAGCAGCACGCTCTCATCGATCTTGCGCTGCGCAGCGTTGCTGGCGCCCCTCTCGAGAATCCACGACAGGTTGCCGAGCGTGTTCACGAACACGTCCGCTGAGAGTGCGTACATCGAGACTTTCATGAGCTCCCCTTTGGGTTGGCGGTTATGCGCGTT
>DATIZW010000034.1:0-2296 GCA_035516875.1 Steroidobacteraceae bacterium | reverse complement strand
ACGATCTCCCCGTGCACGCGCAGCAGCGCGGCGCGCTGCGTGTCGCTGAAGGCGAGAAAATTCAGGAACGTCTCCGGGAAGATGTCGTTGTCGGCCACGTAGAACCACGCCTCGCCGCGCATCTCGTCGTCGGGGTCAGACGGCTGCGGCACTTCGCGGAAGTTGCAGTCGGTGACGCGGCACAGCTCGTCGTAGTCGTAAAAGATAACGCGCCCGTGGCGCGTTACCCCGAAGTTCTTCAGCAGCAGGTCGCCAGGGAAGATGTTGGTGTAGGCGAGATCGCGGATGCACTGCCCGTAGTCGAGCACCGCCCGCTCCGCATCCGCGCCCGGGGCCTCGCGCAGGTACAGATTGAGCGGCGTCATGCGCCGCTCGATGTACATATGGTCGAACACCAGGTCCGCGCCCTCCTCGTGCACCGTGTCGGCTGCCTCGCGCTCGAGCTCGTCCAGCAGCTGCGGCGCGAAGCGCGCCCGCGGAAAGCGCAGGCGGCGGAATTCCTGCGCGTCCACCAGCCGCCCGGCGCGATCGTGGATGAACACCATGCGGTATTTCGCCATCACCTCCTCGCGCAGCACGGTCTTGGGGTAGGCAAAGCGGTCGCGGATCACCTTGAAGACCACGTCGAAGGACGGCAGCGTGAAGCACACCATCACCAGGCCACGCTCGCCGGCGGCGTGCACGAAGAGGTCGCTGGTGTGCTCGAGGTTGCGCATCAGCTCGCGGTAGCGCTCGGTCTTGCCCTGGCGGGCACGGCCGAGCACCGTGAACAGCTCGCTCACCGGCTTGCGCGGCATGATCGACTTCAGGAACACCACCGCCTCGGCGACGCGCTCGAGGTCGGCGTGGTAGTACGAGCGCGTGAAGCTGAACACGATGCTCACGTCGGCTTCCGCCAGCATCACTGCATCCACCAGTACGCCACCGTCGGTATTCTTGAGGGCAATCACGAGTGGCAGTGTGAAATCCGCTCCGACGATGCGACCGACGATGTAGGCACGCGAGATCTGGTAGAAGACCGGGCGGATGACCTCGACCTTGCGCACCGCGCGGCGCTCGCCGCTGGCGTGCAGGTGCGCCTGCACCTCGGCGGTGACGTGCGCAATACTCTTGTCGAGATCGCGCCACGGTGAACGGAAGCGCACGTCGCCGAGCAGGTCCTCGATCAACAGTGGCAGCGAGCCGTGATTGAAGTAGGTGTTGGTGCCCACCGCGGAGTGAATGTGCGCCAGCGGATCGAGGTCAGTAGCAACGAACTCGATGTCGGGCGCGACGCCCACGGTGCCGAACAGCCGGCGGCTGATCGAGCTGAAGAACGTCTTGGTAAATTCCGGGTCGGGGAGGTCGGTGATCAGCGCGGCGAAGTCCGCGCGGATCTGCCGCCACAGGCTGCGGTCGGTGGCCGCGGTGCCGAGCGCGACGCGCAGCGCGGCGACCGTCTGATTCACGAAGTGATCGTACAGTTCGATACGCTCGACGGCATCGCGCTGGCTGCCGCGCCAGTCGCGAGCGTCGAAGCGCAGCGGCGCGCGGCGGGTGATGGTGCGGAACTCGGCGTTGTAGTGGGCGAATGCCTCGACGATGCGCCGCGCGCACTCGTGTGGAGCGGGGGCGTCGGCGGGCTCACTCATGGCGCTGCGCCGCGCCGCTCAGTCGAAGTCGGTGGGCAGCGCCGGATCGAGCCGATGCTGGTAGAGCCGCTCGATCTGCGAACCGAGCACGCGGCCGGTGGACAACGGCGGCAGCGAGTGCACGGGGAAGAACTCCACCGCGTCGGTCTCGGTGCTCGCGGCGGGGCTGCCGCCGGTGAGCTCGCAGAGGAAGAACAGCTTGTAGATGTGATAGACGCCGGGTGGATGCGGATGGCGGCTCTTGTCGAAGAGGGCGGCGAGCTTCACCGCGCGCGCGCGGTAGCCGGACTCCTCGTGGATCTCGCGCGCCACCGCCGCGGAAGGCGCCTCGTTCACGTCCACCCAGCCGCCGGGCAGCGTCCAGCGACCATCGGTGCGCTCGCGCACCAGCAGCACGCGATCCTCGTGGAACACGCCGCCGCGCACGTCGACCTTGGGAGTCGCGTAGCCCTGTTCGCCCGCCCACAGGCCGCGCGCCGCGCCGGCGGGAATCCGCAGCTGTGCCGACAGCAGCTGGACGACGAGTTCTGCAAGCTGCGTGTAGCGTTCGCGATCGTACGGATCGTGCGTGAAAGCCAGGCCGTTTTGCGCGATAGCCTGCACCTTGCGTGCCCACTCGAGCACCTTGCCGCCGCTCGCCGTCATGGCCGCGACGGCCGCCGGCG
>DATIZW010000033.1:0-5356 GCA_035516875.1 Steroidobacteraceae bacterium | reverse complement strand
GCTGACCGCCCGGCGTCGTGCGCTTAGCCTCGACTTGCCGATCGCGGCGATGGATCTCGCAGTCTTCTTCGGCCTCGGGTCCGCGCTCTGCTACGGCGCGGGCGATCTGCTCTGGAGAGTGGCGGGCCGCGGCCTCGGCGTGTGGCGCAGCTCCTTCTACGGAGCGATCGTGGGGGTCACTGTCCTCAGTGTCTGGCTGCTGCTCGCTCCCGCGCTCGTGCACGCGGCGCTGCGCGCCACGCCCGGCGCGTGGGAAGCCGCCGTCGGCTCGGGAATCGCGCTCGAGGGCGGCTCGCTCCTTTTGACACAGGGGCTGGTGCGCGGCTCGCTCGCAGTCGTCGCACCCGTGACGGCCACCTACGCCGCGGTGGCCACGATTCTCGCGGTGCTCTCCGGCGAGCGCTTCACCCCGATCGTCGGCGTCGGTCTCACGCTCATCATGGCCGGAGTCTGCGTCGTCGCCATCCGCCGCCAGGAGAGCCGCGAGGGCCCGCACAGCGGCACGGGTCTCGGCTGGGCGATGGGCGCCGCGCTCGCCTACGGCGGTGGGGTATGGCTGCAAGGGAAGTTCGCCGTCCCCGAGCTCGGTTCCATCGTGCCGGTGTGGGTGATGCATGCGCTCGGCGCCATCACGTTGGGCACGGTGTGCCTCGCGAGGCGCACCAAGCTGTCGCTGCCGGAGCGCGGCAGCCGTGCACCGATCCTGGCCGCCGCCTCACTCGGTGTCGGCGGCTTCATCGCCATGACGGCGGGATTCGCGACGGGGGAGATCGCCCTCGTCGTAGTGCTGAGCAGCCTCGCGAGCGCGATCACGGTGCTCCTGGGACGGGTCTGCGGCACGACGCACGTCGCGATCCATCAGTGGCTCGCGATCGTGGTGATTGTGGCGGGGCTTGCGCTGATACACCGCTGAGGCGCTGTCAGGGCTTCCTGCCGCGCTCGTGGCGCCACAACACTTCCACGCCGCGCTCGTGCCGCGCCAGCACCCGCGCGAGCACGAACAACAGGTCCGACAGCCGATTGAGGTACTTGGGCACTTCGGCACCGACGCTCTCCGCCTCGGCAAGGGCCCACACGCGCCGCTCGGCGCGTCGCGCGACGGCACGGGCGAGATGACAGGCGGCCGCGGCCGGCCCACCGCCGGGAAGAATGAATTCCTTGAGCGGTGGCAGGGTATCGTTGAACTCATCGAGAGATTTCTCGAGCCGCTCGACGTGCGCCGGGGTGATGACGCGGTGCCCCGGGATGCACAGCTCGCCGCCCAGGTCGAACAGCTCGTGCTGCACCTCGGTGAGGCACGCGGCGACGGCAGGCGGAATCTCCGGCACCGCGAGCAGCACGCCGACGGCGCTGTTGAGCTCATCCACCGTGCCATAGGCTTCGACGCGCGCGCTGTCCTTGCGCACCCGGCTGCCATCGCCCAGCCCCGTGGTGCCGTCATCGCCGGTTCGCGTATAGATCCTGCTCAGGCGGTTCCCCATGCTGCTGGCCTTACTTCAGGGTGCAAGCGCCGCGAGCACCTCGGCGATCGCCGCGCGGCCGGGGGCGGTCAGCGCGTAGGAGCGCGGCTGGATGTGCTTCAAACCCGGCGGGAGATCGATGTCGAGCACCAGCTCGCGGGCGAGGCCGAGCTCGACCAGCCGTGACCACAGCAGATCGTTCGGCGTGTCCCTCACCGTCGCGATGCGGCTCTCGGGTGTCTCCAGCGCTGCCGCCAGCACCGACCGGTCGGCGGGCGACAGGCCCCGCAGCAACCCCTCGAGTTCCCGCCTCACGACGTTATCGGCGCTCATGTGGGTGTCCCCGTCGTATCCTAAGCGAATATGCCGTCGAAAGAACTCACCGCCGCGCTCGATGCGGCGCAGGCGGCGGCGGAGCTCATCCGGGGCTTCTACCGCAGCAGTCCCGCCGTGCGCAAAAAGCCCGACGACTCTCCGGTCACGGAGGCGGACGTGCGCGCCGAGGAAGCCATCCGCACGATTCTCGCCGGGCGATTCCCCGGCTACGGCTTCTTTGGCGAAGAGACCGGGCGGCACGCCATGGGGGCCGAGAGCATCTGGCTGGTCGATCCGATCGACGGCACCAAGTCGTTCGTACGCGAGATGCCCTTCTTTTCCACCCAGATCGCGCTGCTGCGCGCCGGCGAGCTGGTGCTCGGCGTGTCGAGCGCGCCGGCCTTTGACGAGCTCGCCTGGGCGGAAGCCGGAGGCGGCGCCTTTCTCAATCAGCTTCCCATCCGCGTCAGCACCGTGCGGGAGCTCGAGCAGGCATTCCTCTCCACGGGGAACGTGAAGAGCCTGGCACGGTCGGCAGTCTGGGGGCGCCTGGGAGCCCTCATCGGGCGCATCGATCGCACCCGCGGCTACGGCGACTTCCTCCACTATCACCTGCTGGCGCGCGGAGCGCTCGATGTGGTCATCGAATCCGATGTCAACATTCTCGACATCGCCGCGCTCGCCGTCCTGGTTCGCGAAGCGGGCGGCACGTTCACCGATCTTACCGGCGCGGCGGTGAACCTGGACACGGGCAGCGTGCTCGCGAGCAATGGGCACCTGCACGCAGCGGTGCTCGCCGAGCTCAGGCGCTGACGAAGACGCGCCGCCCCCCCTGGCCGAGCTCGATGATCGGCGCGAGATACAGCGCGCTGAGGCTTGCCGCGTTGAGCGTCGTCTCCACCCGTCCGAGCGACCAGCGTCCGTCACCGAAGAGCAGCAGGGCGCGATCGGCGAAGCGAGCGGCCAGCGTCGGGTCGTGCAGGGTGGTGATAACCGTGCGGCCTGAGTTCGCCAGCTGGCGAAAGAGCCCCAGCACCGCGAGCTGATGATGCGGATCGAGGTGATTGGTCGGCTCATCGAGCAGGAAGACGGCCGGCTGTTGCGCGAGGAGCGCGGCGACGGCAACCCGGCGCTGCTCGCCGCCCGAGAGAGTGTCGGCGCGCCGCACGGCGAACTCGCCCATGTCCACCGCCGCCAGCGCCTCGCGCGCCAGGCGCTCGTCCTGCGCCGTCTCCCACTGCCACAGCGCCAGGTGCGGGTGACGGCCGATCAGCACCGTCTCGATCGCCGTCGTGACGAAGGCATCCTCGAGATCCTGCGGCAGAAGGCCCAGCCGCAGCGCCACCGCGCGGCGGCTGAGCTCGGCGATGGGCGTGCCATCGAGCGAGACCACGCCGGCCGCGGGTTTACGCAAGCCCGCGAGCGTGTGCAGCGTGAGGGTTTTGCCCGAGCCGTTGCGCCCGAGCACCGCGACGATCTCGCCTGCGGCGAACTCCGCGGAGAGCTCGCGCACGAGCTCGCGCGTCCCGGCCCGCACGGTTATCCCCGCGGCGGCGAGTCCGCCACGCTGCACGCTCGCCGCGCCGTTCAATGCGTCCACCGGATCTCCCGTGCAGTCTGGGGGCCGACCACAACCCTCTTGAGGCTGGGCGGCATCTCCCACTCCTCGGTGGTGAGCGCCAGGCGCCCGGCCATGATCTCCGCCTCGGTCTGTGGGTAAAGAGGCTCTCGTTCGGGAGCCGCGTAGCCGCCCGGGAAGAGCGGGGCGCCGCTCGAGGGATCGTACTTATCGCTCGCGCCCACGGTGTGCAGCAGCTCGTGCGCGATGACGATGTCGTTGCTGCCATTCATGGCGCGGTCGGCGAATGCATGCACCACGGCAACCAGGCCCTTCTGCAGTCCGTGCGAGTCGGGTGCGCGAGTGAGTGTGGCTGCAGCGTGATACAGCACGAACATGCGGATGCGCGGCGGTGCGCGGCCTGGCACCTGCGAGGCGCGCGCCGCGAACCAGCGCAGTTTGAGACTCCACCACGCTGTACCGAGCGGCCCGGCGGCGGGATCGAGCGCGGGCGGGAGAGCCGTGCCCTGCGGATACAGCTCGAGGTGCACCGGTAGCTCGAGCTGCAGGCCGTAGCGGTGCCCCTCACGCGCAAAGAAGTCCTCGATCGGCGCGAAGTCCTGCGTGGTGAGGCCCTCGAGGTAGCGCTGCGCCTGCGGGCTCGCATCGGCGTTCAGCGGAAAGATGCCGACCCACAGCGTCTCGCGCCAGCTCTGCGTCGCGACGCGATCGAGCCAGGCGTCGAGTGCGACCGCGGCGAGCACCAGCAGCAGCAGCAGGATGCGGATGCTTTTCCACACGGGCGAGATGGGAGTCGGGGCTGCGGCGGCTACGGCTGCGCCGCGCTCAGGGTTGCAGCCGGGTCGCCGTCCACTTGCCGGCGCGGAAAGTCCCGTCGCCCGTCGCCGCCAGGCTGCGCGTCCAGCGGGCGCGGTCGTGGATGCGCGCGGTGCCTTCCACCCACAGCTCGACGCTGTCTGCCCACAGACGGTAGCCTCCCCAGTGCGGCGGGCGCGGGATCGTAACCTTCAGCGAGTCGTCCGCGCCGGGCGAGCCGGGCGTCGGCGCGCCGAAGCGCCGCGCGCTCTCGCTGACCGCTTCGAGAAGCTGCGCGCGCGAGGCGAGCGGTTCGCTCTGCTCGCTCGCCCAGGCACCGATGCGGCTTTGCCACGCACGCGAGGCAAAGTAGCCATCGCTGTCGGACTCGGGGGCGCGCGTCACCGCTCCCTCGATGCGTACCTGCCGATGCAGGGCGTCCCAGTGCAGGACGGCCGCGGCGCGCGGATTGTCGCGGAGCTGGCGGCCCTTCTGCGAGAGAAAGTTGGTGTAGAAGAGCACGTAGCCCGGGCGCGGCACGATGTCCTTGCAGAGCACCACGCGTGCGCTCGGCCGGCCGTCGCGCGTACTGGTGGCGAGCACCATCGAGTTCGCGTTCGGTTGGGTGCGCGCCGCCCACGCGTCGTCGAGCCACTGACTCGCCACCACCAGCGGATCTGCGGGCAGCGGGTCGGGGAGCAGCTCGGTGTGCGCGGCCATCGCGCTGCCATGTTAGAGCCTTTGGCCGTCGCGTGTCGCGCGGGCGGCAGCCCGTGATACAAAGGTCAGGCGGTGCTCGGGCGTATCTTCAAGTGGGGCGGGATCGTCGCGGCGGGGCTGTTGCTCGTCCCGCTGCTGCTTTACGCGGTGGCCTGGCTCGTCAACTCGCGCCCCGACGAGCCGCTGACATCGCTGACGCAGGCGCTGCTGCGCGGTCGCTCCGAGCGCTGTGCGCCAGAGGACAACATCTACCTGGCGATCGAGGGATTCGATGCGCCGTCGGGTGAGTCCGTGATCGCCGCCGGGCAGGCGAGGATCGAGCACTACAACCAGCGCATCGACGCGGTGCTGCAAGATCCCTCGCCGGCGAACGTCGCGCGCCTGAGAGCCCCGGACGCGCAACGTCTGGTGTTTTCGGGCGACATCGGCTTCCTGCATCCGCTCGATGGCTCGGTGTGGGACGAGGCGGCGTTGCATCGAGACGAGA